>JBFHXN010000026.1:0-12753 GCA_041598955.1 Desulfuromonadales bacterium
GATCGCCATGTACCTTTCCCGCCAGTTGACCTCCTGTTCCTACCCGGACATCGGAGAGCGCTTCGGCGGCAAAGACCATTCGACCATCATCCACGCCATCCGGAAAATTGAGGGACTGATGGAAGAGAACCTCCAGATCAGGGGAACGGTCACAGCCCTCAAGAACGTCTTAACTCTATAATATTATTAATATATTTCTTCCTCATTCCCTTTGATTGAACGGACGGGGCACAACCTGTTTAAAAAGGGGATGACAGCCTGGGGAAAAGAAACCGACTTCTCCGTCATCCACAGAAACCCGTTTCAAAAAGCTTTTATACCCACACGGGAAATGTTCAAAATAGTCTATTGAAAACAGCTTGTTGGAAAACTTTCCACCTATCCACAGTCCCTACTACTGTTACTGACCTTAAATTATTAAAAGACTAGAAACAGTCCTTTGGTGTGAACGGGAGGCTCCCATGCAATTCACCATCGAAAGAGAAACCTTTCTCAAGGCCCTCTCCAGGGTCCAGGGAATTGTCGAAAAGAGAAATACCATCCCCATTCTCTCCAACGTGCTCATCGAGGCCCAGAGCGAGGGAATATGGCTGGTCGCAACGGATCTCGAGGTCGGCATGAGGGCCTCCTACCCGGCGCAGGTTTCCGCGGCCGGGAAGATCACCGTATCGGCCAAAAAAATCTACGAAATCATCAGGGAACTCCCCGACCGCCAGGTCTCCTTTGCGGCCAAGGAAAACTGCTGGATCGAAATCCGCTGCGGGAAGGCTCTTTTCAATATCGTGGGGCTCTCGCCCGAGGAGTTTCCCTATTTTCCGGAACCGGGCAACCAGCCCTGGGTCAGTCTGGAGGCCGAGGAACTTCGGGAGATGATCGACAAGACCGTCTATTCCATTTCCACGGATGAAACGAAATACAACCTCAACGGCATTCTTTTCAGGGAATTCGAGGAGGAAGCCGGCAACACCCTGCGCCTTGTGGCCACCGACGGCCACCGCCTGGCCATGATCCAAAAGAAAACTCCCCCCACCCAGATTCCCCAGCTCAAAAAGGGGATCATCCTCCCGCGCAAAGGGGTTCAGGAGTTGCGCAAGGTCGCCGAGGAGGGAGAGGGGAAGGTGGAACTGGCCTTCATGGACAACAACGCCATCGTCCGCAAGGGACAGGTCACCGTGGTCATGCGCCTGGTGGATGGGGAGTTTCCGGACTACACCCGGGTCATTCCCAAAACCCGCGATCAGGAAGCGATCATTCCCCGGGATCAGTTTCTCCATGCCCTCAAACGCATCGCCATCCTGGCCAGCGAACGCTCCCGGGGTGTCAAGGTCAGACTGGCGCCGGGGGTCCTGGAAGTCTCCTCCTCCAACCCGGAACTGGGCGAGGCCCGGGAGGATTTCGAAATCGACTACCAGGGTCCCGAGACCTCCATCGGATTCAACGCCCGCTATATGATCGACATCCTCCAGTCCATGGGGGACGAGCAGGTGGTGATGGTTTTCAAGGACAACATTTCCCCGGCCATGATTACCCCGACGGCGACGGATGACTACCAGACGGTGGTCATGCCGATGCGTCTCTAGAATAGGCCCCCGGCGGCTGAATGCACTTCACCCGCTTGAAGTACCGGAGTTTCCGTAACCTGGAACAGGCCGAGTTCGATCCGGGACCGGGAATCAACGTCCTGTGGGGGAACAACGCCCAGGGAAAGACCAATACCCTGGAGGGGATTTACCTTCTCGGCCATCTGAAGAGCTTCCGGACCAGTCACCCCGGAGAGTTTCTCAAAACCGGGAGCGCCAGCGCAGGGGTCGCCTCCGAGCTCGATTCCAACGGAGTCCATGTTCACCTGGACCTCCATATAAGCCCCGAAGGTCGCGAACTCCGCATCAACGGCAAGAGTGCGGGCGGGGCGGCAGCCCTTCTCGACCATGTGCGCCAGGTGCTTTTTTCCCCCGAGGAGGTGGGGGTGGTCCGGGGCCCCCCCACGGGAAGGCGCAACCTTCTGGACCGGGCCATTTTTCAGGTCGATCCGGGGCATCTGGCAAAGGTTCAGGCCTACAACCGCTGTCTGCGACAGCGGAACCGCCTGCTGAAGGATCAGAAGCCGGCCCGGGAAACAGACCCCTGGACCCAGGCCCTGGTGGAGGCGGGCAGTTTTCTGAGAGGGGCCCGCGGGGTCTTTGTGGAAAGGCTCTCTCCCCTGTTCAGGGAGACCTACCACGCCATCACCGCAGGGGAAGAAAGCGCCGAATTCAGGTATCCGGAAGGAACTCCGGCCCGGGAGGAACTCCCAGCAGTCCTGGCGGAGCAGCTTTTCCGGCGCCGGGACCAGGAGCGCCGCCTCGGGATGACCCTGGCCGGACCCCACCGGGATGATCCCGGTTTTTTCGTGGATGGACTCGACCTGCGGACCTTCGGTTCCCAGGGACAGCAGCGCTCCTTCATCCTGGCCTTCAAGACGGCCCTGGTCCAGTTTCTGGAGCAGGTCACGGGTCAAACCCCGGTTCTGCTCCTGGACGACATCACCAGCGAACTCGACAGTCAGCGCAGGAAATTTTTCTTCAACTTTCTGGGTTCCCGGGCGGGCCAGGTGTTCATCACCACCACCGACCCGGGCATCCTTCCTCCCGATCTGCTCCACGGAGCCCGTTTCTTCAGGGTCGAGTCCGGAGCCCTGCGGGAGGACCACGCGGAGACGAGGCAGATATGACCCAGCAGCAAGGCAAAGAGTACGGCGCCGACAGCATCAAGGTCCTCGAGGGACTCTCGGCCGTCCGCAAACGGCCGGCCATGTATATCGGCTCCACGGGACCTCTCGGTCTTCACCACCTGGTCTACGAGGTTGTGGACAACTCCATCGACGAATCCCTTGCCGGCCACTGCGACGAGGTCTTCGTCACCATCCACATGGATGGCTCCATCACCGTGGAGGACAACGGCCGCGGGATTCCCGTCGACATGCACCCGACCCAGAAAAAGTCGGCGGCGGAGGTGGTCCTGACCGTCCTGCACGCCGGCGGCAAGTTCGACAGCGATAGCTACAAGGTCTCGGGAGGGCTTCACGGAGTCGGGGTCTCCGTCGTCAACGCCCTCTCCTCCCGCCTGGAGCTCGAGATCCGTCGGGGTGGCCGCATCTACCGCCAGACCTATCACCGCGGCGTCCCCGAAGCCCCCCTGCGGGAAGAGGGGGAGACGGTGAAGCGGGGGACGAAGATCACCTTCTGGCCCGACGGAGATATCTTCGAGACGACGGAGTTTTCCTTCGAGACCCTCTCCCAGCGGCTGCGGGAGCTCGCTTTCCTCAACGGCGGGGTCAAAATCCACATCCTCGACGAGCGGAGCGAGAAGAGCCATGATTTCCACTACGAGGGGGGAATCATCTCCTTCGTGGAGTACATCAACCGGGCCAAGACCTCCATCCATCCCACCCCCATCTTTTTCAAGGGGATCAAGGGGGGGGCGGAAATCGAGATCGCCATCCAGTACAACGACGGCTACGACGAGAAGATCTTCGCCTTCGCCAACAACATCAACACCCACGAGGGTGGCACCCACCTGATCGGTTTCAAGGCGGCCCTGACCCGCACCATGAACACCTACGCCACCAGCGCCAACCTGCTGAAGAACATCAAGACGACCGTTTCCGGCGACGACCTGCGGGAGGGGATGGCCGCGGTCATCTCGGTGAAGCTCTCCAACCCCCAGTTCGAGGGACAGACCAAGACCAAGCTGGGCAACTCGGAGATCAAGGGGTACGTCGAGACCCTGATGAACGAGCAGCTCGCCACCTACCTGGAGGAGAATCCCCAGGTGGCCCGCAAGATCCTGGAGAAGGGGATCGAGGCCGCCCGGGCCCGGGAAGCCGCCCGCAAGGCCCGGGACCTCACCCGGCGCAAAGGGGCCCTCGATGGGCTCTCCTTGCCGGGCAAGCTGGCCGACTGCCAGGAGAAGGATCCCTCCCTTTGCGAGATCTACCTGGTCGAGGGGGACAGCGCCGGCGGCAGCGCCAAGCAGGGACGGGACCGCCGCTCCCAGGCGATCCTCCCCCTGAAGGGGAAGATTCTCAACGTCGAGAAGGCCCGCTTCGACCGGATGCTCACCTCCAACGAAATCCGCACCCTCATTACCGCCATGGGGACGAGTATCGGCAGGGACGATTTCGACATCTCCAAGCTGCGCTACCACCGCATCATCATCATGACCGACGCCGACGTGGACGGATCCCATATCCGCACCCTGCTGCTGACCTTTTTCTTCCGCCAGATGCCGGCGATCGTCGAGCGGGGGCATCTCTACATCGCCCAGCCCCCTCTCTACAAGGCCAAGCGGGGGAAGAAGGAGATCTACCTCAAGGACGAGGCGGCCCTGCAGACCTACCTCCTCGACGAGGGTGTCGAGGGGATGACCCTGCAGAATGAAAAAAGCGGCAAGGTGCTCCGGGGCAAGCAGATCATCCCCATGCTGCGCCACATCATCGACTACAACGCCCATTTCGCGAAGATGGTCCACAGGGGGGTCCATCCCGAGGTCCTGCGGATCTTCGTGGAGGGGAAGGTGGAAAACGGCTTTGCCGACATGGCCGATCTGGCTCCCCTGGCGGCCAAACTCAAGACCCTGGAGCCGAGGGCCGAATTCCAGTCCTTCGAGGAGCCTCCCCGCATCCTCTTCACTCTGGGGAACATCCGGGCCCGCATCGACCGGGCCGTGCTCGAGATGCTCTCGAGCCACGAGTACAAGCTCCTTCTGCAGGCCTACCGCCTGGTGGAGGAGATCTGCCGGGACGAGAAGGTCTTCGTCTCCAGCGAGGGGAAGGAGGAGGCCACCCTCACCGACCGCCAGGAAGTGCTCTCCTTCTTCTTCGACCGGGCGAAAAAGGGGCAGTACATCCAGCGCTACAAGGGGCTGGGGGAGATGAACCCCGAGCAGCTCTGGGAGACGACCATGGACCCCGAGAAGCGGGTTCTGCTCCAGGTGAAGATCGAGGATGCCGTGGAGGCCGACCGGATATTCACCGTCCTGATGGGGGACCAGGTCGAGCCCCGCAGGGAATTCATCGAAAACAACGCCCTCAACGTGTCGAACCTGGACATCTAACGGCAGGTGAAGGAAGCAAGCCCCAAGGCCAAAGGACGCAGGACGACTGTCCTTTCGCCTTTCACCTGATTTTCCGGAGGAACAATGCTTTCCCAACAGAACAAGGTGAGCGTCAACATCGAAGACGAGATGCGCAAGTCCTACATGGACTACGCCATGAGCGTCATCATCGGCCGGGCCCTCCCCGACGTCCGCGACGGCCTCAAGCCGGTCCACCGCCGGGTCCTGTACGCCATGCAGGAGCTCAGCAACGACTGGAACAAGCCCTACAAGAAATCGGCCCGCGTGGTCGGCGACGTCATCGGTAAGTTCCACCCCCACGGCGACAGCGCCGTCTACGACACCATCGTGCGCATGGCCCAGGATTTCTCCATGCGCCACCCCCTGGTGGATGGGCAGGGGAACTTCGGCTCCGTCGACGGAGACTCGGCGGCGGCCATGCGTTACACCGAGGTGCGCATGGCGCGGCTGGCCCACGAGCTCCTCGCCGACATCGACAAGGAGACGGTGGAGTTCGGCCCCAACTACGACGGCTCCATCGAGGAGCCCCTGGTCCTGCCCTGCAAGTTCCCCAACCTGCTGGTCAACGGCTCCGAGGGGATCGCCGTCGGCATGGCCACGAAAATCCCCCCCCACAACCTGGGCGAGGTCATCGACGGCCTGGTGGCGATCATCGACGATCCGGGCCTCTCCTTCGAGGAGCTGCTGGCGAAGATCCCCGGTCCCGATTTCCCCACCGCCGGTTTCATCCTGGGCTGGGACGACATCCGGGAGGCCTATCGCACCGGCCGGGGGATCATCCAGATGCGGGCCCGGGCCATGGTGGAGAAGGACCGCCGCACGGGGCGCGAAAGCATCGTCATCAGCGAGATCCCCTTCCAGGTCAACAAGGCCAAGCTGATCGAGAAGATCGCCGACCTGGTCAAGGAGCGCAAGATCGAAGGGATTTCCGACCTGCGGGACGAGTCGGACCGCGACGGCATGCGCATCGTGGTGGAGCTGAAGAAGGACGCCGTGGCTGAGATCATGCTCAACCAGCTCTACAAGATGACGGCGATGCAGTCCTCCTTCGGCATCATTCTGCTCGCCATCGTGGCCGGCCAGCCCCGGGTGCTCACCCTGCGGGAGATCCTCGACCGCTTCATCGACCACCGCAAGGAGATCGTCACCCGCCGCTGCATCTTCGACCTGAAAAAGGCCGAGGAGCGGGCCCACCTCCTGGAGGGCTTCAAGATCGCCCTGGAAAACCTCGACGAGGTGATCCAGATCATCAAATCCTCCTCGGGTCCTCCCGAGGCGAAGACGCGCCTCATGGCCCGCTTCTCCTTCTCGGAGCGGCAGACCCAGGCGATCCTCGACCTGCGCCTCCACCGCCTGACGGGGATGGAGCGGGAGAAGATCCTCGAGGAGTACCGCCAGGTTCTGGCCCTGATTCAGCGCCTGAAGGAAATCCTGGCCAGCGAGGTGGAGATTTTCAAGATCATCAAGGAGGAGCTGCTCGAGATCAGGGAGCGCTTCGCCAACCCCCGCCGCACGGAGATCATCGCCCGCACCGGGGAGCTCTCCATCGAGGACCTCATCGTCGAGGAAGACATGGTGGTCACAGTCTCCCACACGGGCTACATCAAGCGCAACGCCGTCTCCCTCTACCGGGCCCAGAGGCGCGGGGGGAAGGGCAAGACCGGCATGCGCCCCAAGGAAGAGGATTTCGTCGAGCGGCTCTTCATCGCCTCGACCCACTCCTACATCCTGGTCTTCACCGACCTCGGCAAGGTCTACTGGCTCAAGGTCCACGAGATCCCGCAAGGGGGCCGGGCCTCCCGGGGCAAGGCCATCGTCAATCTGCTCAACCTCTCCCCTGAGGAGAAGGTGACCTCCATTCTCCCCGTCAAGGAATTCACCGAGGGGAAATTCATCGTCACCGCCACCCAGAACGGCACCATCAAAAAGACCGAGCTGATGGCCTACGCCAACCCCCGTTCCGGGGGGATCATCGCCCTGACCATCGACGAGGGGGACCGCCTGGTCTCCACGCGCCTGACCGACGGCAACACCGACATCCTCCTGGCCAGCCGGGGGGGCAAGTCGATCCGCTTCTCCGAGCAGGACGTGCGGTCCATGGGGCGCACCGCCCGAGGGGTGCGGGGAATGATGCTCGACAAGGGGGAGAAGATCATCGGCATGGAGGCGGTCAGCGCCGCCACCGCCGCCACCCTGGTCACGGTCACCGAAAATGGCTACGGAAAGCGCACCGATCTGGAGGAGTACCGCCAGCAGAGCCGTGGCGGCAAGGGGATCATCACCATCAAGACGACGGCCCGAAACGGCAAGGTGGTCGACATCAAGCTGGTGACCGAGGAAGAGGACCTGATGCTGATCACCGACCGGGGAAAGGTCCTGCGGACCAGCATCTCGGACATCTCGGTGATCGGCCGCAACACCCAGGGGGTGCGGCTGATGGTCCTGGAGCCTTCGGAGCGGATCGTGGCGGTGGCCAAACTGGCGGAGAAGGACGAGGAACATGGATATCCAGAAGCTGAAGAAGAGGCTGCTGCTGGAGGAGTTGAGGAAGAGGAATCCGAATAGGACCCGCAACCGCTGGATTGCGGGGGTGCTGGCCCTGGCCCTTTTCGCCGGGGGGCTCTCCCTCTACCTCAAGAAGCGCAATGAACTCCTGGAGGCCCGGTACGCCCGGGGCCTCGTCCTGGTGGAGCGGGGGGATTACGAAGGGGCGGTGAAGCTCCTGCAGGGGCTCCACCGGGATCACCCCTCCTTCGCCCAGTCTCCCCAGGCGCTGTTCCAGGCCGCCGAGATCCTCAACATCAACCTGCGCCGCTACCAGGAATCCCTGCTCGCCTACCTTCTGGTGATCAAGGACAGCCCGGAGAGCCCCCTGTCCACCCGCGCCCTGCGCCAGGTGGCCAAGGTCTACAAGTACCGCCTCCAGGACTATTCGGCGGCCATCGTCGCCTACCAGAAGCTCCTCGACCAGGGGGCGCCCGAGGCCGACCGCTACCAGTACGAGCTGGCCGACGCCTATTTCCGGCTCAACAACTTCGAGCAGGCCCGCATCGAATTCGACACCCTGCTCAAGGACCACGCAGAGAGCCCCCTGGTCCCCGAGGTCCAGTACCGCATCGCCGTCTGCTTCTCCCTGGAGGGGGAGCTGGCCAAGGCCGAGAAAGCCTTTCGCATCGTCCCCTCCCGCTGGCCCGACTCCCCTTACGCCCTGGAGGCCCGCTTCGGCCTGGCCGGGGTTCTCGAGGAGTCGGAGAGGCTGACCGAGTCGCTGGAAACCCTGGAGGGGCTCAAGGAGGGCTATCCCAACCAGGAGGCCCTGGGGAAGAAGCTCGATCAGGTCCGGGAACGGATCCGGAAGAAAAAGCAGGCCATCTGAGACTGCGCCGAGGGAGTGAGACCATGAACATCGGAGTGATCGGAGCCGGAAGCTGGGGCACGACCCTGGCCAACCTCCTGGCCAAGAAAGGGCACCGGGTCCTGCTCTGGGCCTACGAGACCGACCTGGTGGAGCGGATGACCCGGACCAGGGAGAATGACCTCTTCCTCCCGGGCTTCTCCCTCGACGGGCGGCTCTCCTTCACCTCGGATCTCGCAGAGGTGGCCCGGGGCCGGGAGATGCTGCTGCTGGTTCCCCCCTCCCACGTGCTGCGGCGGGTGGTCCGGCAGGCCGCCTCCCATATCGACCCCGGGACTCTGGTCGTTTCGGCGGCCAAGGGGATCGAGAACGACACCCTCCAGACCATGAGCGAGCTCCTTGCCGAGGAGCTCCCCGCGGCGGCCAGGAGCCTCACCTTCCTCTCCGGGCCCTCCTTCGCCCGGGAGGTGACCCAGGAGATGCCGACGGCGGTGGTTGCCGCCTCGGCCGTCGGGGAGGCCGCGGCCCGGGTCCAGGAGGCCTTCAGCACCGACTACTTCCGGGTCTACACCAATGACGACGTCATGGGGGTGGAGCTGGGGGGGGCCCTGAAAAACGTCATGGCCCTGGCCGCGGGGGTTTCCGACGGCCTCGGTTTCGGGTGCAACACCCGGGCCGCGCTCATCACCCGGGGCCTGGCCGAGATGACCCGCCTGGGTCTGGCCAAGGGGGCCAAGGCGGCCACCTTCGCCGGCCTGGCCGGCATGGGGGACCTGGTGCTGACCTGCACGGGGGATCTCTCCCGCAACCGCACGGTGGGGATGGAGCTCGGCAAGGGGCGGACCCTGGAGGAGATCCTCTCCGGGATGAAGATGGTCGCCGAAGGGGTCAAGACGACCCTCTCGTCCTACCAGCTCGCCCAGCGCCTCGGGGTGGAGGTTCCCATCATCGAGCAGATGCACGCCATCCTCTACGGAAACAAGCAGGCCCGTCGGGCGGTGACCGACCTGATGGCCCGGGAGCTCAAGCAGGAAGCCTGATCGAACCAGTAAAGGAGACCCGTCATGACAAGAGCCGTTCTGATCGTGATCGCACTGTTGATGTTCGCAGGGTTCCAGACCCCTTCCGCCACCGCGGCGGAGACGGCGGTCATCACCACCCCCCACGGGGAAATCCGCATCGAGCTCTTCGCCACCCAGGCGCCCAAAACCGTGGCCAACTTCAAGAAGCTGGCCACGGAGGGCTTCTACGACGGGCTCACCTTCCACCGGGTGGAGCCCGGTTTCGTGGTCCAGGGGGGAGATCCGGCAGGCAACGGCACCGGCGGCCCGGGGTATACCGTCGAGGCCGAGATCGATCCCTCCCTGAAGCACCTGCCGGGGACGGTCGCCATGGCGCGCCTGGGGGACCGGGCCAACCCGGAGCGGCGCTCCTCCGGCTCCCAGTTCTACATCTGCCTCGGAGCGGCCCCCCATCTCGACGGGGCCTACACGGTTTTCGGGAAGGTCGTGGCGGGGATGGAGAACGTCCAGAAGATCCGCCGGGGGGACCGCATGGAAAAGGTGGTCCTTCTGCCGGAGTAGAGTCCCCTCGCCTCCCCCCGATTGCTTCTCCAAGGCCGCCCTCTCCCGGGCGGCCTCAGGCTGCTGAAAAACCCCCATCTGCTTCGTTTCCCTTGATCTCGTCCCTGCGACGTAGCTATCGCTACGCCTCACTCCCCGATATTCGGGCGCCTTGCATCTGAAGGTTTTTGAGCAGATCCAGAAAGAGTTTGTCAACAAGCTGAGGCCGCCCTCTTCCGGGCGGCCTTTCCTTTGCCGGAAGAGACGCTTCCAGGAGGGGACCAGGCGACCCGCCTCCCGGCGGAGGAAAGAGCGGTGGCGGATTTTTCCGACTCCTTTATAATGTAGGGCTCGAATGGTGCGATATCCTTGTGAATCCAGGCCTGGGAGGGCTCATTGACCACGATCCGGTTCATGACCTACAACATCCATGGGTGCCGGGGGCATGACGGACGGGAGGACCCCGCCCGCATTCTCGAGGTCATCGCCGAAGGGGCTCCCGACCTGGTCGCTCTTCAGGAGCTGCCCGCCGGGGCCGGATCCGACCGGTTCTTTTGCCTGGCGGAACAGAAGGGGCTGCGCCCCTATCCCCCGGTCGGCGGCAGCGGCCTTGCCTTCCTGAGCCGTTTCCCCCTGCGGGGCCTCCAGGGGTATGAGCTGGGAGGGAAGGGATGGTGCCAGAGGGCCGATCTCGACCTGCGGGGCAAAAGGATTCACCTTTTCAACCTGAGGCTCGCCCTGGCGCCCGACCGGAGGCGAGAGCAGATCGTCCGGTTGCTCGGAACTGAGCTTCTCGGCCACCCCTCCCTGGTCTGTCCCACGGTGGTTCTGGGTGATTTCTCCGATCCGCGCTGGTGGCTGAGCCGCCTCGATTTCGACAGGAGCCTCATCGCGGCCCGGGGGCCCCTCTGGAGCGCCACCTATCCGGCGCGCTTCCCCCTGCTGGGGCGGGACAGGGCCTACCTGAGGGGGAAGATCCGGGTCCTGGAATCGAGGGTTCTCCGCTTCCCAGTGGCCCGGCAGGCCTCCTCCCACCTTCCCCTGCTCCTTTCGATGGAGGTCGGCGACCCGGGATGCTATCTTCCGGTGAAGGAGCTCAAGGCAAACCGCATGGAAGCAGCTCCGGGATGAGGGGTCCGGGTGCGGCAAGGCTTATGACCCCGAGGGTTTGAGGAGAGACAAGAGCATGACAAGGGAGGTGGGATGAAGAGAAAGGTCAACGGAAAGCTGCTGGAGCTCATCGAAGGGGATATCACCACCCAGGAAACCGATGCGGTGGTCAATGCCGCCAACAGCGCCCTTCAGCTCGGGGCCGGCGTGGCGGGGGCCATCCGTCGCCAGGGGGGCGGAACCATTCAGGAGGAATGCGACCTTCTCGGAGGGTGTCCCGTGGGGGGCGCCGTGGTGACCGGGGCCGGAAACCTTCCGGCCCACTATGTCATCCATGCCGTCGGGCCGCGCCTGGGGGAAGGGGACGAGGAGGCCAAGCTGGCCGCCGCCACCGCGGCGGCCCTCGAGAGGGGTCTGGAGAAGGGGCTTCGGTCGATGGCCCTGCCGGCCATCTCCACGGGGATTTTCGGGTTTCCCGTCGACAAGGCGGCGTCAATCATGCTGGGGACCGTCATCGATCACCTTCGGGGGGAAACCACCCTGGAGCGGGTCGTCTTCTGTCTCTTCGGCCGGGACCACCTGAGGGTCTTCGAGCAGGAACTGGCGCGGCGGCTCCCCTGAGGGCCCTCCGGCGACGAGGAGAAGGCATGGGCGAAGAGAAAAGGGGTAAAGGAAAGACCCCCGCCGAGAAGGATCGGGAGAAAGCGGCCAGGGTCCTGGCCATCCTGGAGGAAGCCCATCCCGATGCCGCCATCGCCCTGCGCTTCGGCAACCCCCTGGAGCTGCTGGTCGCCACGATCCTCTCGGCCCAGTGCACCGACGTGAGGGTCAACCAGGTCACCGCCGGTCTTTTCCCCCTCTACCCCACCGCCCGGGACTACGCCCGGGCCGACCTCTCGGAGCTGGAGGCCGCCATCCGCTCCACGGGGTTTTTCCGCAACAAGGCGAAGAATCTCAAGGGGTGCGCCGAGGCGCTGGTGGAGAGGCATGGGGGGGAGGTTCCGGGGACCATGGAGGAGCTCGTCGCCCTGCCGGGGGTGGGGCGCAAAACGGCCAACGTCGTCCTCGGCAATCACTTCGGGCACCCGGCCATGGTTGTCGACACCCATGTCAGGAGGGTCAGCGGACGCCTGGGCTGGGCGAGGGGGGGCGACCCGGAGCAGATCGAGAGGGAGCTCTCTCTCCTGCTCCCCCGGGAGAAATGGACCCAGACGAGCCACGTCCTGATCTTTCACGGCCGGCGCATCTGCCGGGCGCAGACCCCCCGGTGCAGCCAATGTCCGGTGCAGGCCGAGTGCCCCCGGGTGGGCGTGGAGAAGTGGAGATGAAAAGGGAGAAGAAGATGGGCAGAGTGATCGGCCTTTCCGGGGGAGCCCTTCTCGCCGCGGCGATCCTGGTGCTGGTGACGGCGGGGGCCTGCCGCCCGAAGACCCAGATCCTGACCCTGGGGGGTGGGCCCGGCGGGGGAACCTTTCAGCGCTTCGCCGAGGGAATGGCCGGGGTCGTCGAGGGGGCCGTTTCCGGCACCCGCGTGGTGGTGAAGCGCTCCGGAGGCTCCTTCGCCAACCTCGCCGACGTCGACCGGGGAGAGATCGACCTGGGCCTGGTCTA
>JBFHXN010000027.1:0-12714 GCA_041598955.1 Desulfuromonadales bacterium
CGCCGAAGCGCTCTCCGATGTCCGGGTAGGAACAGGAGGTCAACTGGCGGGAGAGGTACATGGCGATCTGTCGGGGAAGGACCAGAGCCTTGAGACGTTTCGGGGATTTGAGATCCGCCACCTTGACGTTGAAATGGGCCGCGACGGTCTTTTGAATTTCCTCGACGGAAATTTCCCTGTTTTTGTCGACCAGGATGTCCTTGAGAACCTCCTTGGCCATCGACAGGGTGATGTCGGTGGAGGTGAGGCTGGCATAAGCTCCGATGCGGATCAGGTAGCCTTCGAGTTCCCGAACGTTGGTTGCCACGGAATTGGCCAGAAAAAGAGCCACTTCTTCCGAGAGTTCGATATTGTTCTGGTCGGCCTTGAGTTTGAGAATGGCTTGTTTGGTTTCCACGTCCGGGGCCTGGATATCGGCAATGAGGCCCCATTCGAAACGGGACCGCAATCTCTCTTCCAGACCGGGGATGTCCTTCGGAAATTTGTCCGAAGTGACAACAATCTGCTTGTGGGACTCATAGAGGGCGTTGAAGGTGTGGAAAAACTCCTCCTGCGTCCGTTCCTTGCCCGCGATGAACTGAACGTCATCGATCAGCAGAACATCCATGGATCGGAACTTGTTGCGGAAATCGTCCATCTTGGCGTAGCGCAAGGAATTGATCAGTTCGTTCATGAATTTTTCCGAGGCGTAGTAACAGACACGCATCTCGGGGTTTCGCTGGAGGATGGCGTTTCCGATGGCGTTGACCAGATGGGTTTTTCCCAGGCCCACCCCCCCGTAGATAAAGAGGGGGTTGTAGGTGGTTGCGGGATTGTTCCCGACAGCCATGGCGGCGGCATGGGCGAACTGGTTGGATGAACCTGAGACGAAGGAGTCGAAGGTGTATTTCGGGTTGAGATTGGAAATGCAACTCTGTTGACGGGAGGGATACTCCCGTTCCTCGGGAGGGGGAACCGGGTCTTTTTTGCTCGGTTGAGCGGAGCCGGGAGATGCGGGGGCCGAGGAGGAGATGGACCAGGTGACCTGGTAGTTCACGGCGCCCAGGGATGAGAGGGTTTCCTGGATCAACTGGGAGTAATTTTCGCGGATCCAGTCGAGAACGAAGCGGTTGGGGACCTCAAGGGTGACCTGGTCTTTGACGATGGCCGAGAGTCGGATCGGTTTGATCCAGGTGGCGAAATGCTGGGGGCTCAACCGCTTTTCGAGGTGAGCCAAGGTTTCATGCCAGAGTCGTTCCATGTCGCCTGTGAGGATGCCTTTGTTCCGGGTTTGAAATATGACTGGGATGTTTCTATCCGGGATGGGTCCCGGGAGGAGGAGGGGAGGAGCGGATTGAACTCTTGTCCACAGCTGTGAATAACACTGTGGATAGGGTTGTCGCCCATCCTTCCATGACAAGGAGTTGCACGGTAATACGGGGGCTTGACGGAAGCTGATACGCTAGCAGAGGTCCCCTTCATTTGCAAGAGCTTTTTGGGAAGCGGAGCCCCGTCAAAGGAGCCGCCCATCTCTTTCTTTCTTGACAGGGCCCTGGAAATATGGTTTAAAGTGCCCTTTGCCTAAAATACCAGATAAAAAGGGAGTTTACCCATGAAGCGGACATATCAGCCAAGCCGTATTCGGCGCAAGCGTACCCACGGCTTCCGCAAGCGGATGCAGACCAAGAACGGGCAGGTCGTTCTCAAGCGTCGTCGCGCCAAAGGGCGCAAGCGTCTTGTGGTGGCCATCCCCAGCAAGTAGGTCGCTAGCCGCCCTAGGAGGTATGGACCGTGGGGGGAGGGGATTGTGGCCTTGGCAAAGAGAGACGGATTCTCAGGCGTGACGAATACCTGGAATTCAGAAGCGTCTCCCACAAGATCCACACCCCCCACTTTCTGACCCTCTTCATTTTCCGTGGGACCGGTCCTTCCCGCATAGGGATTACCGCCAGTCGAAAGATCGGCGGGGCGGTCGCCAGGAATCGAGTCAAGCGGCTTCTTCGGGAGTGGTTTCGTCTGTTCGGACGAAGACTCGACGATGGGTGGGATATTTCCATCATCGCTAAAAAAGGCGCCCCGCTCCTGAACCTCGCCCTGGTTCAGGAAGAACTCCAGTCGGTTCTTCGTCGACTCGGCCCCTCCCGTCCCCATGCTTAAAAAAGCGCTCCTTCTCCTCATTGTCGCCTACCAGAGGCTGCTCTCACCCCTGTTGCCACCCCGCTGCCGTTTTTATCCCAGTTGTTCCCAATATGCCCGGGAGGCTCTCGGCAAGCATGGACTCGGACGGGGCCTGCTGCTGACCCTCATGCGCCTGCTGCGTTGCCACCCCTGGCACCCGGGGGGAATCGATCCCGTACCCTAGGCTCTTCTCATGAGAAGCCCGGAGGACCATTATCATGGAAAACCGCAATACCGTTATCGCCCTGCTTCTGATCATGCTGGTCTGGTTCGGGTACATGGCCCTCTTCCCTCCTGTGCCCCAACAGGAGGTGGCCGTTGAGTCCCCTTCCCCGGTAGCCCAGGAGAAAGCGGCCCTTTCTGAAAGCACCCCGGCTTCCTCCGGTTCCTCCGGCCGGCAGGTCCCTGGCCCCCTCGCTGCCGGCTCGGCGGAGGAGGAGAGGGTGGTCGAAACCGACCAGTTCATCTTCGTGCTCAGTTCCCATGGGGGAAGGGTCAAGGAGTTGCGGCTCAAGAACTTCCCCGAGACCCCCGACGAGGGATCTCCCCTGGTCTCCCTGGTCGCGCGCGGCCCCTCCCGATTCGCCAATTTCAGGACCACCGGGTCCGAGGGTTTCGCCCTTTCGGGGGATGCCCCCTACCGGTTCGATGGACCCGCCGAGAAAATCGTCCTCTCCGGAAAGGAAGAGGGTTCGGTGACCCTGGTCACCCTCCTTGACTCCGGGATCGTTCTGGAGAAGACCTTTTATTTCAGCGGGGATCGCTACGACTTCGGTTACTCCCTCAGGGCCGTCAACCGCGGGGAGTCCCGGGTCGAGGGTGCCCTGGAGCTCAGTCTCCTCCACCCCTGGGACGATGACATGGAGGGGAGCTACCATGAGTTCGTCGGCCCCGCGGCCTACGCTTCCGGGAAGCTGGAGCAGGTTTCCGTCAAGGATCTGAGGGAGAAGGCCGAGAGTTTTTCCGGAAGCGTTTCCTGGACCGGATTCGAGACCAAGTATTTTCTCACCGCCCTGGCACCCCAGGAGGGAGCCTTCGACAAGGTGCGCCTCGAGGCCCGGGAAGGGTCCGTCGAAAACCACCTCCTCACCCCTCATCTGAGCCTCGCCCCCGGCGAAAGCCTTGAGCTGCGGTTTGTCGGGTTCGCCGGTCCCAAGGAACTCGAAATCCTTCAGGAAGTGGGACACGACCTGGAGCAGGCCATCGATTTCGGCTGGTTTGCCCTCATCGCCCGCCCCCTGCTCTGGGTCATCAAATTCTTCTACACCTTCCTGGGCAATTACGGTCTGTCGATCATTCTGGTCACCGTCATCATCAAGATGCTCTTCTGGCCCCTGACGCAGAAGAGCTACAAGGCGATGAAGGACATGCAGCGGCTCCAGCCCGAAATGCAGAAGCTGCGGGAGAAGTTCAAGAACGACAAGGAGCGTCTCAACCGGGAGCTGATGTCCTTCTACAAGGACCACCGGGTCAACCCCCTGGGGGGGTGTCTCCCCATGGTGGTCCAGATCCCCGTCTTCTTCGCCCTGTACAAGGTCCTCCTTTTCGCCATCGAGCTTCGGCATGCTCCCTTTGCCTTCTGGATCACCGACCTCTCCGCCAAGGATCCCTACTACATCACCCCCCTGATCATGGGGGCGACCATGTTCCTTCAGCAGAAAATGACCCCGACCACAATGGATCCCGCCCAGGCCAAGATCTTCATGATCATGCCCGTGGTCTTCACGGTCCTTTTCCTCAACTTCCCCTCCGGCCTGGTTCTCTACTGGCTGGTGAACAACATTCTCACCATTGCCCAGCAAATGCTGGTCAACAGGACGGTCCCCGCCAAGGGGTGATCTTCTTCGCGGCCTGAGGGGAATCTTTCCCCGGCCATGAAGGCAAGTTGGATTCTCCGAAGCGGGCGGTGCATACCTTCAGGGTGATGTTCGCCCGCTTCGGGGTTTTGAAGGGGACAACCCGTTCGGACTCTTCTTCCGGGCGGTGGGTCAAGAGAGGTTCAGACGTGCTCGAACGGGACACCATTGTTGGGCCTGCCACCTCCACCGCCGAGGGGGGGGTCGGGATCATTCGTCTCTCCGGCCCCCGGTCCGAGGAGTTTCTCCGTCTTTCTTTTCGTCCCGCGCGCCCCCTGGCCACCATGGAAACCCGCCGCCTTTATTTCGGTCACCTCCTTGACCGAAAGGGGGAGGTGGTCGATGAGGTCCTTGCCGTCCTGATGAGGGGCCCCCTCTCCTATACCCGGGAGGACGTGGCCGAAGTGCACTGTCATGGCGGGCCCCTCCCCCTGAGGCGGGCCCTCGACATCTTTATCGAACTGGGGGCCCGGTTGGCGCGGCCAGGGGAATTCACCCTACGGGCCTTTCTCAACGGGCGGATCGACCTGGCCCAGGCCGAAGCCGTTATCGATCTGATCCGGTCCCGGAGCGAGTCGGGGTCCCGCGTAGCCCTGGGCCAACTCGACGGGAAGATCTCCCGCAGCATCCACCGCTTTCGCGACGCCCTTCTCGAAGTCCTCTCCCTCGTGGAGGCCTATATCGATTTTCCAGAGGAGGAGATCGAGCCCCCCCATCTCCAGGCCCTTCAAGACGGGGTGAAGGGGGTTCTCCGGGAGGTCGACGGGCTTCTCCTCACCTTCGATTCGGGGAGGGTTCTCCGGGAGGGGCTCTCGATCCTTATTCTGGGAAGGCCCAACGTCGGCAAGAGCTCCCTGCTCAATGCATTGCTGGGGGAGGCTCGGGCCATCGTGACAGAGGTGGCCGGAACGACCCGGGACACCATCGAGGAGTCCCTGGTCCTCGGTGGGATTCCCCTGCGGCTCATCGATACGGCGGGGATCCGGCAGACGGACGACCCCGTCGAGGCCGAAGGGGTACGGCGGGCCCGGGACAAGGTCGGTCACGCCGATCTCGTCCTGCTCGTTCTGGACGGGTCTCAGGAGCTCGGGGAGGAGGACCTTCTCGCGCTGGAGGCCTGCCGGAACGGGAGGGTGCTGGTGGTGGCCAACAAGGCCGACCTCGGTCCCTGGACCCCGCCTCCCCCCCTGGCCCCCTTCACCGCCATTCCCGTCTCCTCCCACACCGGGGAGGGTCTCGACCGGCTTCGGGATCGGATCGTGGGGATGTTTCTCCCCGAGGCTGGGGGGGAGGCCCGGGAGGGTGCCCTCCTCAGCGACCGCCGTCATCGGGAAGCCCTGCTCGGTTGCAGGGAGGCCTTGGAGCGCTTCCTCGAGGGGGTTTCCCGGGAGGACTCCCTCGACCTGCTCGCTCTCGAATTGCGGGAGGCCCTTCACAGGCTCGGGACCATCACCGGGGAAACGACCCCCGAGGACGTCCTGGACCGGATCTTCTCCCGGTTCTGCATCGGCAAGTAAAAGTGTTCCACGTGGAACAGGTGGCCTAGTCACTTGAAACCATTACGAAAAACCCCTTTTTAGAGCTATCGCCATGTCGACTTATGGAACCTCCTACCAGGTGATCGTGGTGGGTGCCGGCCATGCCGGGTGCGAGGCGGCCCTCGCGGCGGCCCGCATGGGATGCCGGACCCTGCTACTGACCCTGAACCTCGACGCCGTCGCGCTGATGTCCTGCAACCCCGCCATCGGGGGTCTGGCGAAGGGGCATCTGGTCAAGGAGATCGATGCCCTGGGGGGGGAGATGGCCATGAACATCGACGCCACGGGGATTCAGTTCCGCATCCTCAACACCAAGAAGGGCCCGGCGGTTCGGGCCTCCAGGGCGCAGGCCGACCGCATGGCCTACCGGGGGCGGATGAAGGGGGTGTTGGAGGCCCAGCCCGGCCTCGACCTCAAACAGGGGGTGGTGGTTGCCCTGCGGGTCGAGGGGGGGAGGGTCACGGGGGTGGAAACCCGGGAGGGCCTCATCTTTGCCGGGGAGACGGTGATCCTCACCACGGGAACCTTCATGCGGGGGCTCATCCACGTGGGGTTGAACCACTATCCGGGTGGACGGGCCGGAGAGCCCCCCTCCCAGGGGCTCTCCGATCAGCTCCGCAGCCTGGGGCTGTCCGTGGGGAGGCTCAAGACCGGGACTCCGGCCCGCCTCGACGCCAATTCCATCGACTTCTCCGGCCTCCAGGAGCAGCCGGGGGACGATTCCCCCTCTCCCTTCTCCTTCGAAACCGACCGGATCGAACAGCCCCAGGTCCCCTGCCACCTCACCTACACCAACGAGCGCACCCACGACATCATCCGCGGCGGTCTGGACCGATCACCCCTCTACTCCGGGGTAATCGAAGGGGTTGGCCCCCGGTACTGCCCCTCCATCGAAGACAAGGTGGTGAGGTTCCCCGAGAAGGATCAGCACCAGATCTTCCTCGAGCCCGAGGGGAGGGATACCCGGGAGATCTACCCCAATGGGGTGTCGACCTCCCTCCCCCCGGACGTGCAGCTCGCCTTTCTCCGGACGATCCCCGGGCTGGAGCGGGTGGAGATCATGAGGCCGGGCTACGCCATCGAGTACGACTATGTCGAGCCGACGGAGCTGCGCCCGAGCCTGGAGGCCAAGGCCATCGGGGGGCTCTTTCATGCCGGTCAGATCAACGGCACCTCGGGCTATGAAGAGGCGGCGGCCCAGGGGCTGATGGCGGGGATCAACGCGGCCCTTCAAACACAAGGGGAGGGCCCCCTGGTGCTGGGGCGCGACCAGGGGTACATCGGGGTCCTGATCGACGACCTCGTCACCCTGGGAACCCGGGAGCCCTACCGGATGTTCACCTCCCGGGCCGAGTACAGGCTTCTGCTGCGGGAAGACAATGCCGACCACCGGCTCACCCCACTGGGGCGCCGTATCGGGCTGGTGGGTGAGGGGCGGTGGGGACGGTACAGCAGGAAACTCGAGCAGATCGAGGCGGGACGGCAGAGGCTCCAGTCGGTCCGTGTGGCCCCGGGGGAGGGGGAGGTTCTCTCCAGGCTCGGCATCGAACTGCTCAAAAACGGCGCAAGCCTCGATGAGCTCCTGCGTCGTCCCGAGGTGGAGATCTCCGCCCTGGCATCCCTCGACCCGGCCCTGGCCGGCCTTCCGGGGACGGTGCTGGAGCAGCTCGAAATTGAAACCAAGTACGCCGGATATATCGCGCGGCAGAGGGAGCAGGTGGAGCGCTCCCGTGGGATCGAAGAGGTGGCGATCCCGGAGGGATTCGATTACGGGGCCGTGTCGAGTCTCTCCCGGGAGGTGCTGGAAAAGCTCGTGAAGATCCGCCCGGCGACCTTGGGGCAGGCCTCGAGAATCTCGGGGGTCACCCCGGCGGCCATCGCCATTCTGGCCGTGCTCCTCAGGAAGGGCTAGGATGACCTCCGCCGAACTTTTTGCCGAAGGGCTCGGCCGCCTCGGCCTTGACCTCGATGAGCCGACCCGGGAGAGGGAGCTGCGATTCCTGGAGGAGTTGCTGCGCTGGAACAAAAAGGTCAATCTCACCGCTATCGACGACCCGCTGGAGGGTGTGGAAAAGCATCTCCTCGACTCCCTGACCCTCCTCCCCCTGCTCGGGCCCCGGGAGCGCCTTCTCGACCTGGGATCGGGCGGGGGGCTCCCCGGGATCCCCCTCAAGCTCGCCCGCCCCGGCCTGACGCTGACCTCCGTGGAAGCGGTCCAGAAGAAAGTCCTTTTCCAGCGACACGCCCTGAGGCTGCTGGGGGGGGCGGGGGCCGAGGTGGTCCATGCCCGGGCGGAGGAGCTGGCCACACGGCCGGCCATGAAGGGGGCCTTTACCATGGTGGCGGCGCGGGCCGTGGCCGAATTGGGGGAGCTGGTCCGGCTGGCGGCACCCTTTCTGGCGCCCGCCGGTCTGCTGGTGGCCATGAAGGGGAGGGAGGGCGAGCGGGAAGTCCGGGAGGCCGAGGAGACGTTGGAGCGCCTGGGGTGGCGCTGCAGGGAATTGCTCCCCCTGGAGCTTCCCTTCAGTGGATCCCGGCGGGTTTTGGTGATTCTGGAGCGCAGGGGCGGCTGAAACCCCAACATCTGGGGGCTAAAAAGTCGGCTCCCCCAACAGGTGGTATTTCCGCCTTTTTTCTTTTCTGGGCAGGGGCTTTGTGCTACCCTTCAGGACCCTAGCGCCCAGGAAGATGAGGATAATTTTATGGCCCGAGTCATGGCGATTGCCAACCAGAAGGGGGGGGTGGGAAAGACCACCACCGCCGTCAACCTTGCCGCCTCCCTGGCGGTGGCCGAGAAACGGACTCTGCTGGTCGATATGGACCCCCAGGCCAACGCCTGCAGCGGCGTCGGCATCGACAAGGGACGCCTCGAGCGCACCATCTATCATGCGCTGCTCGGAGAGGCGACGGCTCAGGAGATCCTGGTGCACACCGCCATCGAGTACCTCGATGTCCTTCCCGCCACCACCGACCTGATCGGCGCCGAAATCGAACTGATCTCGGCCTTCGCCCGGGAGCAGAAACTGCTGGGGGTGCTGGCCGGGATCCGGGACCAGTACGACTACGTGGTCATCGACTGCCCCCCCTCCCTGGGGCTGCTCACCGTCAACGCCCTGACCGCGGCCGACTCGGTGCTCGTTCCGCTGCAGTGCGAGTTTTTCGCCCTGGAGGGATTGAGCCAGCTGCTCAACACCATCCGCCTGATCCAGCGGGACCTCAACCCGAAGCTGGAAATCCAGGGGATCGTGCTGACCATGTTCGATACCCGCAACAACCTCACCCACCAGGTCACCGAAGAGATCCGTACTCATTTCCAGGACAAGGTCTTCGAGACCATGATCCCCCGCAACGTCCGTCTCTCCGAAGCGCCCAGCCACGGTGTCCCGGCCCTGCTCTACGACGCCGCGTCCCGGGGCGCCAAGGCCTACCTCGAGCTGGCCCACGAAATCATGGGGCCAGGAGCCTGATATGACCAAGAAACCCGCCCTGGGCAAGGGGATTGGCGCCCTGCTCAGTTCCGCCACCCAGGAAGGGGGGCGCAAGTATTTCCTCTGTCCCATCGAGGAGCTGCGTCCCCACGCCAAACAGCCCCGCAAGACCTTCGACGACGCCCGTCTCGAGGAGCTGGCGGCCTCCATCCGTGAAAAGGGGATCATCCAGCCCCTCGTGATCCGCCGACAGGGGGAGCACTACCAGATAATCGCCGGCGAGCGTCGCTGGAGGGCCGCCCAGAAGGCGGGCCTGCGCGAAGTGCCGGTGGTCATCCAGGATGTCTCGGAGGACTGGGCCCTGGAGATGGCCCTGATCGAGAACATCCAGCGGGAGGATCTCAATCCCCTGGAGGAGGCCGACGCCTACCGCAACCTGATCGACACCTTCCAGCTGACCCAGGAGGTTGTCGCGAAGCGGGTGGGCAAGGACCGCTCCACCGTCGCCAACTCCCTGCGGCTGCTCCGGCTGCCCGACAAGGTCCGGGACGACCTCGGGCAGGGCCGCCTCTCCATGGGGCATGCCCGGGCCCTGCTCGCCCTCGAGGAGGAGGATGATATTCTCGAGGCCCGGGATCAGGTCCTGACGAGGAAGCTCTCGGTCCGGGATACGGAGGCGCTGGTCAAGAAGATCAAGAAGTTCGGCAGCCAGCCCAGGACCAAGGGGAAGAAGGCTGCGGACCCTGAAATCACCCATCTGGCCGACCGTCTCAAGCAGGCCCTCGGCACCCAGGTCAAAATCCAGTCCAAGGGAAAGGGGGGGAAGATCGAGATCACCTTCTTCTCTCCCCAGGAACTCGAGCGTCTGCTCGAGGTGCTCGGCGTTTCCTGAAAGGGAAAGCTGCCGGGATAGGGGATCATAAACGCCATGTTGAAGGGAGTCGCGTCGATATGAACAAGAAGGAAAAGCCGTTCGAAAAGTCTGAAATCAAGGCATTTCTCGGCCCCGGAAGCCATTTCGAAGGGAAGCTGGTCTTTGATGAAATCGTCCGGATGGACGGGGTCTTCCGGGGAGAGGTGACCTCCAAGGACACCCTCATCGTAGGAGAGACCGCCGACCTGCAGGGGGAAATCATCGTCGGGACCTTCATCCTGAGCGGCCGCTTCAAGGGAAACGTCAAGGCCAAGGTTCGGGTCGAGCTGCGCGCCCCGGCCCAGGTCGACGGGAATATCGAGACCCCCAAGCTCCTGGTGGAGGAGGGGGTGCAGTTCAACGGAAACCTTGTCATGCCGGCCAAGGGGCAGGGTTCCGCCGAAACTCCCGTCAAACCGGCGGCTCCCCCCAAGGTCTGAGGCGCACCGGGTGGCCCGTACCCTGCGCCCGGGGCAAAAGTTCCTTGACAAGGGAAGCCCCCCCGTGATAGCAATGCGGTGCTTTTCCCCCCGGAAGCTTTTTTTTGAGCCTTTTAATCTGTATACAGTATACCCAGGGACGGGATCAGTTCCCCGTCCAGACGAGGTGTGGCAGTGATTGAAGTCAACGGAACCATCCTGATCCAGTTCGTTAATTTCTTCCTCCTCATGGCCGTTCTCCACTTCGTCCTCTTCCGTCCCCTGCGCGCCCTGATGCAGCGGCGCCGGGAAATGGCGGAGGGGGCCCACGACAAGGCCCGCTCCCTCGAGGGGCAGATCGAGGAGAAGATGGCCCGCTACCAGGAGCGCCTGCAGGAAGCCAAGCTCAAGGCCTCCCAGGAGCGCGCCGCCCTGCGGGCCGCCGCCGCCCAGCAGGAGGCCCAGATCCTGGGTGAGGCCCGGGAGAAGGCATCCGCGCAGGTCCAGTCCATGGTCGAGCGGATTGCCGGCGAGGCCGACCAGGCCCGCCAGTCCCTGCAGCAGGAGACCCGGGCCATGGCGTCCCAGATCGCCGGGCGTCTGCTGGGGAGGGAAATCTAAAATGAGCCGCATCGAGGTTAAGATCATGCGCAAGCCGACCGTCATCACCCTTCTGACCCTGGTGCTTCTCGGCGCCGCCTCCCTGGCTCTCGCCGCCTCCGGCGAGGGGGGTCACGCCGACAGCGGCGTGCTGCTCAAGGACTTTCTCTACCGCATTTTCAACTTCGGGGTGACCGTCGCCCTGCTCGCCTACTTCGTCACCAAGCCGATCCGCAAGGGGATGGCCGGACGTCGCCAGGACATCGAGAAGACCCTCGATCAGGCCCGCACCGCCCAGCAGCAGGCCGAGGCGAAGTTCGCCGAATACGACCGGAAGCTGACCCAGGCCTCGGCCGAGATCGAGGAGATCTGCGCCTCCATCCGCCGGGAGGGGGAGGTGGAGAAGGAGGCGATCCTCGCCGCCGCCCGCGAATCGTCGGCCAAAATATTGAAGGACGCCGAGCGCAGTGCCGCTCTCGAGGTGTCCCGGGCCCGCGCCGAGCTGCGCCAGGAGGCCGTCCGGATGGCCGTCTCCATCAGCGAGGAGCTTCTGAAGAAGAATTTCACGGCCGACGATCAGAAGCGGCTGGTGACTGAATACATCCAGAAGGTAGGGGAGCTGCATTGATGACGAGCGCAATTTCCAGGAGGTACGCCAAGGCCCTGGTGGCCCTGGGGTCCGACCAGGGAAAGGTCGAGAAGTACGGCGAGGAGCTGACCGGGGTGGTCGCCCTGCTCTCCCGGGAGAAGGCCCTGCGCCTGATCCTGGAGAGCCCGACCTACACCCTTGAGAAGAAAGAGGCCATTCTCGCCGACCTGGTCAAGGCCCTCAAGCTCTCGCCGGGGATGGTGAATTTCCTCGGCTTGGTTCTTGAGAAGGATCGCCTCAAGTATCTCTCGCAGATCGAGGCGACCTACCGGCAGTTCGCCGATGAGCTCTCCGGCGTCCTGCGGGCCCGTATCCGGTCTGCCGCCGACCTGGGCAAGGCCGAAGTGAAGGCCATCCAGGGCGCTCTCGAGAAGAAGACGGGCAAAAAGGTCGAGCTCAAGGTCGAGGTCGAGCCGGCCCTGCTCGGAGGCATTCAGGCCGAGATCGGCGGGCGGGTCTTCGACGCCAGCCTCCGGACCCAGCTGAAACGGATCGAAGATACCTTAACGAAGGGGTGAGAAGGTCTTATGGAAATCAGAGCAGAAGAAATCAGCGCAATCATCCGCAAGCAGATCGAGGGCTTCGGCCGCGAGGTGGAGGTCTCCGAGACCGGCACCATCATCTCCGTCGGTGACGGCATCGCCCGCATCCACGGCCTCGACAAGGCCATGGCCGGCGAGCTGCTCGAGTTCCCCGGCGGCATCATGGGGATGGTCCTCAACCTCGAGGAAGACAACGTCGGCGCCGCCATCCTCGGTGAGGCTCACCATATCAAGGAAGGCGACACCGTCAAGCGCACCGAGCGCATCGTGCAGGTTCCCGTCGGGGAGGCCCTGATCGGGCGGGTTGTCAACGGCATCGGCATCCCCATCGACGGCCTCGGGGAGATCAAGACCTCCGAGTCCCGGCAGGTGGAGATCAAGGCCCCCGGCATCGTCGCCCGCAAGTCGGTGCACGAGCCGATGCAGACGGGCCTCAAGGCCATCGACGCCATGGTCCCCATCGGGCGCGGCCAGCGGGAGCTGATCATCGGCGACCGCCAGACGGGCAAGACCGCCGTGGCCATCGACACCATCATCAACCAGAAGGGGCAGGACGTCGTCTGCATCTATGTCGCCATCGGGCAGAAGCGCTCCACCGTGGCCCAGGTGGTC
>JBFHXN010000028.1:0-12702 GCA_041598955.1 Desulfuromonadales bacterium
AAGGGAAATCTGGTCCATCGCATAGGTATTTCTCCCGCTAGAACTGGAAAATCTTCCAAAGCCCGTCGAGGTCCTGCATGAAGAAGATTTCGTAGGAGATCTCGTAGGTTCTCCCCCCGTGATTTTCCGACTTTTTGATCCTGTAGCGTGCCCCGCCGTCTCCCCACTCCACGGCCTCGATCTCCCTCATCGCGGCGCCCAGACCTGAAAGTTTATCCCCCAGGGCGGCGAAAATCTGGCGGTAGCGATCCTGGGAGTCGGCGCAGAAGAAGGAGAGAGTCTTCTCGATGTCCCCTGAAGCCATGGCACCCTGCATTCCCGTCCAGTGGTCCTTCAGGCGCAGATCGAGGGCGACGGAATCGTACAGGGCGATGGCCAGGGTGTCGGTGTGTGCGGCCCCCAAGCTGTCCGTGGCCCGGAGGGTGCAGTCGAAAAGACCGATTCCCTCCAGGGCGGCGCGGAAGCTCCCCGGCGCACTCTGATCGACCAAGACACGCCCGGGCCCGCTGCAGGATAGGGCGGAGGAGACAAGCGGGTTGTCCGGCCCCAGGAATGTCTCGGTCTCGAAGAGCACCTCGAGGGGGGATGGCCCTGCGGTTTTGTCGGCCTTGAGCTCAACCCCCGCCCAGTTCGGATCGAAGTTGAGATGAAGGGTGGTCTGGGCCTTGCGGCCAGCGGAATCCAGGGCTTCGATGGGGATGTCCTGGGGGCCCGAGAGGCCGATCGTGGAGAGCTGGTTGAAGGCGAACTCTTCCCCTTCGGTCACCGCCGGGAGCATCCCTATCCTGACCCCCGGGTTCTTGAGACCTTGAATGGTTCCCCTCAGGGTAAAGGATCTCTCCTTCACCGTAGAACCCTCCAGGGGGGAGTGGACCACGATGGCGGAGTCCTGACGGCAGGAAATGGCCGCGGTCACGAAGGTCCCGCCCTGCCCCTTGAGGGTGACCGCCAGGGTATTCTGGGGCAGCAGGGTGACGGCAGCGGTGGCGGGGTTGGCTCCCCGCAGGTCGGCCGAGGCGAGCAGTTCCGATCCATTGAGCCGAAGGTGAAGGTTCTTCGATTCCCTCTCCCCCCCTTCACCGCTGCTCAGCGTCAGCAGGCAGTCCTTGATCCCTGAAGGCGCCTCAAAGGATTCCTGAATCGTCACCGGCGCTCCCCGGGGCTTGTCGAAGCGATGGGGCCCGAAGATCGCGACCTCTTCAGCCAGGGCGGTGAAAGCAAAGCCTAGCAGAAAGACCACAAGAAGAACCCCTTTGCCATATCTTCCCGACCAGCTCATCATTTTCTCCTCCCCGAAAAGGCCGGCCTGGGCCGGCGAAAAAAAGGCCCACCCCCGTCAAGGAGGGGGGTGGGCCGGAGCGTCTGTCAGATTCTGATGGGTATGGCCGGGACATGGTCCCTCACCGCACTTGGGATGGCGAAGCGTGAGGCGTCAAAGATAAAAACACACTAATCAAAAGTCAACTAAAATGTGCAAGAAGGGAGAATGGAAGTGACAACGAAAAAAGCCCCCGCCGAAATCGGCGGGGGCTTTGGGTCGTGCAGGGTTCAGATGGTGAAACGGATCAGCGGGTGCGGGCCCACTTGAGGTTGTCCATGGGGTCCCCCTTGTAGCCGAGGGCCTTCCAGTTCATCCGCCCCTTGTCGCTGTGGCAGTCGAGGCAGGCCAGGGCTTTCTCCTTGGGGGAGACCATGTGGTTGATGCGCCACCACATCTCGGTCTCGGCGAAGCCGTACTTGCCGCTGTAGGGAACGCCGCTCGCCTCGCTGCCGAGTTTGGCGGCCTTGTCCCAGTCGAAGTCGGTCCAGTAGCCACCCTTGCCGGCCACCTTGGCGGTGATCAGATTCTTGTACTCGGTGTCGTAGATCTGCTTGCCGCGCATGACCTTGAAGGGATAGATCTTCGCGGTCTTGTCCTTGCGCTCGCCGATGGGGTAGGCCATCTTGGTGACCTTCTTCGGGTTGATCTTCTCGCCGCTGGTGTAGGCGCCGCCTTCGCCGTTGTACCAGGCGTACTCGGGGACCACGTTCTTGCCGTACTTCATCTCACCCTTCTTCTTCACGTAGGTGTGATGGCCGTACTGGTCCTTCTCGTCGATCATCCGGTCTTCGCCGGCCTTGGACCAGTCCCACCAGAGCTTGGTGGCCAGTTCCTTGGCGAAGGTGGGGATGTGGCAGGTCTGGCAGGCCACGGTGTCGGCGTGGGCGTTGAGGCGGGCCTGCTTGTGGGGAGCTGCGTCGTGGCACTTCTCGCAGGTGAAGTGGTTCTTGCCGCCCGGGGAGACCCCCAGGGAGTTGCCGCTGATGACGTGGTGCTGGGTCTCGTGGCAGGCCACGCAGGTCATGTCGTTCCCCTCGACGTCCATGTGGACGTCGATGTTCTTGGAGGGGTAGGCCATGGAGGAGTCGAGGTCCCCGTGCTTGACCGCGTCGCCGCCGCCGCCGAAGAAGTGGCACTGCCCGCAGTTGTCGCGGTTGGGAGCGCCGACGTTCTGGGCGACCTTGAGCAGGTCGACACCCTTGTCGGGGTTGCCGGCCATGTTGGTCCCCTTGGAATAGGTGCCGGTGGTGTCGTGGCAGACCAGGCAGTCGATCTTGGTGGCGTCGGTGAAGTCGAAGTTGTTGTCGGTCCAGCCGTAGCCGGCGTGGCACTTGGTGCAGAACTGCTCGTTGCCCGCCACGGAGGTGCAGTAGTTGTTGAGGGCGTTTTTCTTGCCGCGGAAGACCGACTTCTCGTCGCAGTAGTCCTGCTCGCAGGCCCAGGTCCAGTGAGCGGTCTTCATGAAGTCGGCGGCCTGGTCCTTGTGGCAGGAGAGGCACTGCTTGGTGGCCTCGGGGCCGGTCTCGATGGGCCCCTTGATGCGCTTGGCATGGCTTCCGGCAAAGGCCGGCAGGGAGAGCAGGCAGGCCATGACGGCCAGCAGGGTGGTGCGCAGATGGAACCGATTCATCTTCCTCGTCCTCCTGTTTTTCCCGGTGAGGTGATTCTTGTCCGGGGCTGTTGTGGATGGTGCCTTTCCTTGCGAACCTTAAGCGTTTCTATTTCTGAATCCAAATATCGCGTTTTTAACATATTTCCCCGGGGGTGTCAAACAGTATCTGCCCGGACGGGGGAGGCGGTTGCGTCCCTCCGGCCGGGTACTATACTGAACCGACCTCTAGTCTTCATCGGCCGGTGGGGAAGCGGGAAAGGTTGAAATTGTCCGCGATTTTGGGCACACTGATCTCCCTGTTCGAGGGCCGCTGGAGAACCAGGACCCTGTATTTGTCTACCATGAAATCCAAGCATCGGGAGGAGTGAGGGACCATGGCACTGGAAGTGATCAATCCGGCAACGGGCGAATGTCTGGAAACCTTTGAGGAGTGGTCGGCGGAAAGGACCGCCGAGGTCATCGAGGAGGTTCACCAGGCCTGGCTCTCCTGGAGGCGCACCACCTTCGCACAGAGGGCGGAGAGGATGCGCAGGGCAGCCGCCGTCCTGAGGGAGGGCAAGGAGGGCTATGCGCGGACCATGGCCCTGGAGATGGGCAAGCCGGTCTCCGACGGCCGAGGTGAAGTCGAGAAGTGCGCCATGGTCTGCGAGTACTACGCCGACAATGCCGCCCGCTTTCTGGCCGATGAAGCGGTCCCCAGCGACGGCTCCAGGTCCTACGTGGCCTTTCGCCCCATCGGAGCGGTGCTGGCCGTGATGCCCTGGAACTTCCCCTTCTGGCAGGTCTTCCGCTTTGCCGCGCCGGCCCTGATGGCCGGCAACACCGGTCTGCTCAAGCACTCCTCCAATGTTCCCCGCTCGGCCCTGGCCATCGAGGAGGTCTTCACCAAGGCCGGCTTCCCCCCCAACGTCTTTCGTACCCTGATGATCGGCTCGCGCCTGGTGGAGGGGGTGATCGAGAACGAACGGGTGGCGGCGGTGACCCTCACCGGCAGCGACATCGCCGGGCGCAAGGTGGCGGCCAAGGCCGGCCAGATGCTCAAAAAGACCGTCATGGAACTGGGGGGGAGCGACCCCTTCATCGTCCTGCCCGACGCCGACCTCGACGAGGCGGCGAAGGTGGCCGCCAAGGCCCGCTGCATCAACTCGGGGCAGAGCTGCATCGCAGCCAAGCGCTTCATCGTCGTCGATTCCGTCTACGGGCCTTTCATGGACCGTTTCCGGGCCGCGATGAAGGCTCTGGTGGTCGGAGACCCCCTCGACGAGAAAACCCAGGTCGGCCCCCAAGCGCGGGAAGATCTGATGATGGAGCTGCACGGACAGGTGACCGCCTCGGTGGCCAAGGGGGCCGTCGTGGAGCTCGGCGGGGAGCCCCTGAAACAGAAGGGCTATTTCTACCCCCCGACCATTCTCGGCGAGGTCGCCCGGGGGATGTCCGCCTATCACGAGGAGTTCTTCGGGCCGGTGGCCTCCGTCATCCGGGTGGCCGATGCCGAGGAGGCCGTTGCCGTGGCCAACGACTCCCCCTTCGGCCTGGGCGGTTCGGTCTGGACCCGGGACACGCCCCTCGGCGAGGCCCTGGCCGGACGCATCGAGGCCGGTGCCGTCTTCGTCAACGGCATGGTCAAGAGCGACCCCCGGCTCCCCTTCGGAGGGGTGAAAATCTCCGGTTTTGGCCGGGAACTTTCCCACTACGGCATCAAGGAGTTCGTCAACATCCAGACGGTCTGGATCAAGTAGGGCCCCGGCCCCGTCCAGGGGTCCCGCAATCGTCCCCCGGTCAGGGCCCCTCCCGGGCTTCCCGGGAGGAAGGCCCCCATGCTCGCCCCTATCGGCTTCACAAGTCTCCTCCGCCGTTGCCTTTCGCCCGGCCTGTTGCTGCTCGCTTTTCTGGCCGCCGGTGCGCCGGTTTCGGCGGCCTCCCTGGCCGAAGAGGTCGAGGCGGGGATCGCCCGGGTCCTGGACGGCCCGGAGAAGGAGCCGGTCCTTTTCCTGGGGAGGACCAAGGTCCCCCTCCAGCCGGACCTGCCGGCCTTCTATCGCGGCCGGGATTTCCGACCGGCCTGGGTTACCCCGCACGGGATCTCCTCCCAGGGGGAGGTGCTGCTCGATCTGCTCAGGGGGGCCGGTGAGGAAGGTCTCTGCCCGGCCGATTACCACCTCGCCCCCATCGAGAGCCTGCTGGGGGTGGCCGCCGACGCAGCACGCTTCGAGCTGGTCTTCGAGCCCCTCTGGATGACCCAGCTCGACCTGCTGCTGACCGATGCCTTTCTGCTTTACGCCGGACACCTCATCGAGGGGCGCGTCGATCCCGAGGAGGTGCATGTCGGCTGGTATTCCCGCCCCCGACGGGCCGACCTGGCCCGGCTCCTCCAGTACGCCCTCGAAGCGGGCCGCCTCGGACCGGTCCTTCACGACCTCTCTCCACCTCACCCCGGCTATGCGAGGCTGCGCGAGGCCCTCGCGGCCCACCGCACGATCTCCGCCCTGGGGGGGTGGCCCCAGGTTCCGCCGGGGCCGGTCCTGCGCCCCGGGGAGAAAGACCCGCGGGTCTCCCTGCTGCGAAACCGTCTCTTTTTCACCGGCGATCTCGCCTCGGAGCCCGACTCCCCGCCTGACCTCTTCGACCCCGGCACCGCCTCCGCCCTGCGAGGATTTCAAAACCGCCACGGTCTGGAGGCCGACGGGGTTCTCGGCCCCCGGACCCTTGAGGAACTCAACCGTTCGGTGGAGGAGCGCATCCGGCAGTTGGAGGTCAACATGGAGCGCTGGCGCTGGCTCCCCAAGTCCCTCGGAGATCCCCACCTCGCCATCAACATCGCCGACTTCAACCTGGAGGTGGTGGCCTCCGGAACCACGGTGATGAGCATGCCGGTGGTGGTCGGCACCGCCTACCGCAAGACCCCCGTCTTCTCAGGGTGGATGAGCTACCTGGAGTTCGCTCCCTACTGGAATGTCCCCCCGACCATCTTGCGGGAGGATCTGCTTCCCAAGATCAAGTCCGACCAGGGTTTCCTGGCCCGGGGGCATTACGAGATCGTCCGCTGGGAGAAGGAGGGGGAGGTCATCGTCGACCCTTCCGCCATCGACTGGCCGAAGGTCGAGGCTCGCACCTTTCCAGGAACCCTGCGGCAGAAGCCCGGCCCATGGAATCCCCTCGGGCGGGTGAAGTTCATGTTTCCCAACCGCTTCGCCGTTTACCTCCACGACACCCCCGACCGCAGGCTCTTCTTCCGGGACGTGCGCTCCTTCAGTTCGGGATGCATACGGATCGAGCGTCCCCTCGACCTGGCCCAGTATCTGCTTGAAGACAAGGGGTGGCACTGTGACAGGCTCCTCGGCCTGATGGCCGCGGGGGTCCCCCGGCAGGTGAGGCTGCCGGCGCCCGTGCCCGTGCATATCCAGTACTGGACGGCCTGGGTGGACGAGACGGGGAGGGTGAACTTCCGGGAGGATGTCTACCTGCGCGACCTCGACCTGGAAGTCGCGCTGGCAGAGAGGCGGCGACTGGGGGCGCGCGGCGGAGAGGGGGTCAGAGCAGGTCCTTGAGCCAGCCAAAGGCGACCAGGGTTCCCGCCACCGAGCCGAGGGAGGAGAGGAGAAAGACGAGCAGGACCCTTGCCAGGCGGTTGCTCCACCAGCCCTTCAGGGTGGCCAGGTCTTCCCCGACGCGCTCCATGTCGCGCACGGTTGGCGCTGCGACGAGGGCCTGGACCGTGCCGGTGAAGAAGCCGGCGCCGATGGTCGGGTTGAGAGAGGTGATGGGGGCGGCGACGAAGGCGGTCGCCACGGTCAGGGGGTGCCCCAGAGCGATCAGGGCGCCCAGGGCCGAGAGAAGGCCGTTGGCGAGGATCCAGGCGACGGCGGCCCCGGCGATCCTCTCCCGGTCGCCGAAGAAAAAGCCCCCGACGAAGAGCAGCAGGACCACCCCCGGAATCACCCAGGGAACGGCCCGGGATGTGAGGGACTTGGGGGGAATGGAGCTGATCTCCGCGAGGCGCTCCGGGGGGAGTTCCTGCTGAAGGCAGCGCAGCAGGCCGGGGAGATGGGCCGCACCGACCACCGCCACCACCTTGGATCCCGGGGCGTTCCGGATGTGATGGGCCATGTAGGCATCCCGCTCGTCGACCAGAATGGTCTTCACCGACGGCAGATGCCGCCCCATTTCCTCGAGCAGCGCCGAAAGGGTGTCGCTCTCCCGCAGCTTCGCAAGTTCCTCCTCGGACATCTTCTGCTCCTCGAAGAGGCTCGCAAGAAGGGTCGCGAGGAGGTTCATCTTTTTCCAGAAACCGGTTTTCCTCCAGGCCCGCAGCAGGGTGGTGCGCAGATTGCGATCGACCAACTCCACGGAGAGGCCGCGGCTTTCGGCCTCCTCCGCGGCGGCGGCCAGCTCCGCACCGGGCTTGACCCCGGTCTGCAACCCCATCCGCTTCTGGAAGGAGGCCAGGGCCAGGTTCGCCATCAGAAAGGGGACCTGCCCCTTCTTGATGACCTGGATGAGATTGAGGGACTCCCAGCGGTTCTGGTTGCGCAGGGCCTGGAGACGCTGCGGGTCAAGCTCGATGCAGACGGTGTCGGGAGCCTCTTCGGCGATCACGCGGCGGACCGTTTCCACCGAGGTCTGGGAGATGTGGGCCGTGCCGACCAGGACGATCTCCCGGCCGTCGAGATGGACCCGGCGCAGGTCCGAGGCATGGGGGGAGGGCTGAAGAATTTCGGCGGTTTCCATGGCGTGTACGATTCCTGATCTCTCCGGTTGCGGGCCCGACGGAAGGGGGCCGGCCGGGGGAAGAGTATGCTATAATTCGAATATAAGAGGCGATTTTTCTTTAGATGGGAGGTATTCCCATGAGACAGAGCGAATACAAAGATATCTGTTCACGTACCGAACACCGGGATGAGACGGCACGGGTAAAAAACCTGAGAACCGGAGAGGTTGGAACGGTCGTGCAGTGTGCCGTCGGAGATATCCCGGAAGTTCTTCTGGTCCGGGTCAACGATCTGGACGTGACCAGTTGGTCACCGGAGGAGGTCCAGGAGATCTGAGGGGAATGCCGACCGGGTCCCCCGGAAAGGAGTCCGTCATGCGTAAAGAGCGTTTCACTTTCGTCTGTAACGAAACCGAGGAAGGGCGCGATGCCTTCGTGAGCCACACCCCCTCCAAGGAGGAAGGGAGGGTCGTGAGTTGCTCCACCGATCACGTGGTGGTGCAGACGGCGGAAGGCAAGAATCGCTGCTGGTCCTTCCGGGAATGCGACGAGATGAGCCGCAGCAAGGAAGAGTGGCCCTGGCGCTGAGCAAAGGCTCCATGAGCCGGGCAGACCAGCAAAAAAGGCGCGGGAGAAATCCGGCGCCTTTTCCTTTTGCATCTCTCCACGCCTACCGTGGGTCTTCGGGCCTCACAGCGAGTTACAGTGAGGTGGAGAAGCTTGTTGGCACATTAGGCGTCCCTCTCGGTGGAGGGCTGGCTCACCGCGCCCCTGAAAGCTCCCCCGGTTCTACATTATTCCGCCTGGGCGTTCTGACCTCACTTGTAGGGCAGAGAGAAAGCAAAACCGTTGTGGATGAGTATATAAAAATGCCCGGGCGGTGACAAGGGATAAGTTGTCCCCTCCTGCGAGAATCCTCGCGGAGGGGGCGCCGCTTTTTTCGGCATTCTGTGCAGATTCTGGGCAGAAGGACGGGGGGATCGGCTCGCCGATCCCCTGCAGACCGGCCCGGGAGCGTCCTTCGCCTTTGGCAGGGGAGATGGCACGTATTGTGCGCTGGCTAAGGGATGGCTCATTTCTTTTGCCTTGCCCCGGGGTCTGGATGACGAAGAAGGTTCAATCCAAACAGCAGCGGCTCCTTCAGGCGCTGATCGGCATCGGCCAGGAACTCGCTTCCACCGTGGAGCTCGAAGAGCTGCTCGATCGCCTTCTGCGCGTCAGTCGCGAAGTCTTCCTGTTCGAAAACGCCATTATCCGGCTTTTTGAACCCGGCCGTCCGGTGTTGGCCACCGTGGCCTCCTACGGATATTCGGATGTGGCGGCGCGAATGGAGCTCAAGCTCGGGCAGGGGGTGATGGGGAAGGTGGCGATGACGGGAGAGCCGATTCTGCTCACCGACATCACCGACCGCCCCGACTACGTTCCCGGCATCAGCGGGGCCCGCAGCGAACTGGCGGTTCCGCTGGTGGCCAAGGATCGCGTCATCGGGGTCTTCAACGTGGAGAGCCGCAAGCCCAACGCCTTTGGCGAGGAGGATATCGAGCCCCTGATGATCCTGGCGTCCCAGGCCGCCGTCGCCATCGAAAATGCCCGCCTCTACGACAACCTGCGCACCGTCTCCCACCGCTACCAGAGCCTCCACCGGCTCAACGAGCGCATTCTCAAGAGCGTCAGCCTCGGAATCTACGCCGTCGACGAAGGGATGACCATCACCTCCTGGAATCGGAAGATCGAGGAGATGAGCGGGTTGAGCGAGGAGAATGCCCTGGGCAAAAACCTTTTCGAGCTCTTTCCGGCCCTGGAGGATGAGGGGGTCGCTGAAAGGATCAGGCGCGTCCTTCGCACAGGAAAGGCCGAAAAGGTGCGTCTGGCCCACCGCAACCTGCGCGGGGAGCTGCGCTTCCAGAAGAGGCGCCTTGCCCCTCTGAAGGACGGGGAGCGGACCACCGGGGTGGTGGTCATCGTGGAGGACGTCACCGAGTTCAAGCGGCTGCTGGAGCAGATCATCCAGTCGGAAAAACTGGTGGAGATCGGCCGGCTCTCAGCCGGGATCGCCCACGAGGTGAACAATCCCCTGGCGGTCATCGCCTACGCCGCTCAGCTCCTGGAGCGGGAGGAGAACCTCAGCGACTTCCAGCAGGAAATGGTGGAGCGCATCGGCAGCGAGGTCGAGCGCCTGCGGGCCCTGACGGGAAGCCTCCTCTCCTTCTCCCGGGCCAAGGAGATGGTCCGGCGGGAGACCGATCTCAACGAGATCCTGCGGGACGTACTGAGGCTGGTCCGCTTCGACCTCAGCCGCCAGGCCATCACCCTCGAGGAGTCTTACGGAGAACTCCCGCGGGTTTTGGCCGACGCCAACAAGCTCAAGCAGGTCTTCATCAACCTGCTGATGAATGCGGCCCAGGCCATGAAAAAGGGGGGTGGGGTCTCCGTCACGACCCGTCGGAGCCGGCCGAAGGAGGTTGAGATCGCCATTGCCGACAATGGCCCGGGAAGCCCCCCCGACGTTCTGGAGAGGATTTTCGAACCCTTCTTCACCACCAAGAAAGAGGGGGAGGGGACGGGTCTCGGGCTCTATGTCTGCCGGAACATCATCCGGGAGCACAGCGGAAAGCTCCTTGTCGATACCCGGGTCGGCGGGGGGACAACCTTTCGCATCCTGCTGCCGGCGGGAGCGCCCGACGAAGGGATGCCCACACCGTAGGCAGGTGGGAGGAAAGGACTGCCTGTTTTCTGGGCAGCGCCCGGTACCGGAGGGTGGCAAAGGCCCGGATTAAAGGGTTTTCTCTTTTGGCACGGGCCATGCTAATCCCATCACCGGGCGACGATGAAGGGGGGGATTCAGGGATCCGGCCCCCCATCGAAGCCTGAAGAGACAGACGACATAACGGCCAGCGGGACAAGGGTGTTCCGCAGATTCCGGTCGAATTCTAGGGCAAAGGCGCCCAGGTCCCCCAGGGGGGATTCTGGACGCCTTTTTTTGTTTTTCCATGGTCTCTGGAAAGGAGCAAGGAGCGCATGAAGAAGATCGAATGCATCATCAAGCCGTTCAAGCTGGACGACGTCAAGAGCATCCTCACCGAGATGGGGATCACCGGCATGACGGTGAGCGAGGTCCGGGGCTTCGGCCGGCAGAAAGGGCACACGGAGCTCTACCGCGGGGCCGAGTACCAGATCGACTTCATCCCCAAGGTGAAGGTCGAGCTGGTGGTTCCCGCCGAGCGGGCCGCCGAGGTGGTGGCCGCGGTGCAGAAGGAAGCCTGTACCGGTCGGATCGGCGACGGCAAGATTTTCGTCATGCCTGTGGAACAGTCGGTCCGGATCCGTACGGGTGAAACCGGAGCCGATTCCCTCTAATAACCAACGCATCACGTTCAAGGAGGTACTGGATATGAAAAAGTTTCTCTCCCTCGCGGCGGTGGGCCTGCTGGCCCTCCCCACCCTGGCTCTGGCCGAGGATGCCCCGGTCAGCGAGATCGGCTACATCCTCAACACCTTTTCCTTCATCATCAACGGCGTGCTGGTCATGTGGATGGCCGCCGGCTTCGGCATGCTGGAGTCGGGCCTGGTGCGGACCAAGAACGTGGCCACCATCTGCCTGAAGAACATCTCCCTCTTCGGTGTGGCCGGCATCCTCTACTACCTGGTCGGCTACCAGCTGATGTACGCCGGGGTGGACGGCGGCTGGATCGGTTCCTTCGGCCTGTGGGGGGCTGACGACGCGGCCGCCGCCGCCGGCGACTTCTCGGGGGGCTACACGGCAGCCTCCGACTGGTTCTTCCAGATGGTCTTCTGTGGGACTGCCTGCTCGGTGGTCTCAGGGTGCGTGGCTGAGCGGATCCGGCTCTGGGCCTTTCTGGCCTTCTGCGTGGTCATGACCGGGATCATCTATCCCATCCAGGGCTCCTGGGCCTGGGGGGGGGGCTGGCTCTCGGAGATGGGCTTCCTCGACTTCGCCGGTTCCACCCTGGTCCACTCCGTCGGCGGCTGGGCCGCCCTGACGGGCGCCATCATCCTCGGTGCCCGTAAGGGGAAGTACTCCAAGGACGGCAAGGTCAACCCCATCCCCGGCTCCAACATGCCCCTGGCGACCCTGGGGACCTTCATCCTCTGGATGGGGTGGTTCGGCTTCAATGGCGGTTCGGTGCTCGCCCTCAGCTCGGCCGGTGACGCCATCAGCATGTCCAACGTGGTGGCCAACACCAACCTCGCCGCCTGCGGCGGCATGATCGCCGCGATGATCATGGTGCAGATCCTTTACAAGAAGGTCGACCTGACCATGGCCCTCAACGGCGCCCTGGCCGGCCTGGTGGCCATCACCGCCGGCCCCGACACCCCCACCCCCGGCGTGGCCACCCTGATCGGGGCCGTCGGCGGGGTGCTGGTGGTGCTGGCCGTCCCCTTCTTCGACAAGCTCAAGGTCGACGACGTGGTCGGCGCCCTCTCAGTCCACCTGGTCTGCGGCATCTGGGGCACCCTGGCCGTGCCCATCACCAACAGCGAGGCGAGCTTCCTCACCCAGCTGATCGGGGTGGGTGCCATCGGGGCCTTCGTGGTCGTGACCAGCGCCCTCGCCTGGCTGGTCATCAAGTTCACCATCGGCCTGCGGGTCCCCGCCGAGGAGGAGCATGCCGGCTGCGACACCGCCGAGTTGGGGATCGAGGCCTACCCGGAGTTCGGCCGGGGATCCCAGGCCCTGCGCTAGTGCACCTGTCCGGCCGGGCCGGGGGGAACCCCCGGCCGGCCGGAATTCAATCGACGGACAGAATCGCGTCAAACCTGCCACCTGGAATTCGCGCCGGTGGGCAAACCCTCACACAAGGAGTCGAGAAGATGAAGAAGTTTTTCGGAGTGATGATCGGAGCAGCTCTGGCGGTCGCCGTGATGGCCCCCCAGGCCCTGGCGGTGGAAGTCTCCGGCGATGCCTACCTGGGCGTCTTCGACAAGTACCTCTGGCGCGGCATCAACCTGAGCGGCAGCCAGCCCGTCGCCCAGGGGGGCGTCGACGTGAGCGCCGGCGGGTTCACCGTGAGCTACTGGACCAACGTTCAGCTCTCCCAC
>JBFHXN010000029.1:0-12693 GCA_041598955.1 Desulfuromonadales bacterium
CCTCTACACCTGGCTCAGGCGTCTTCTGCGCGCCCTCGGAGCCCCCCCGCCCCCGCCGCCGGAGAAGACCTCCCGGGGGGAGGAGATGGTGCGCGATCCCCAGTGCGGCACCTTCCTTCCCCGCAGCGACGCCCTGAATGCCCAGGTCCGAGGGGAAACCCACCACTTCTGCTCCCCCGAGTGCCGGGACGCCTTTCGCCGGAAGGAGTAGCCGACACCCCGAAAACGCCCCTCTGCCGGGCCCACCCCCGCACCTCCCTCCCCTCCGCCATTTGCATCCCGCCCCAGGCCTGCTATCTATAGACAGGCACTCGATCACCCCCTCCCGAAATTTCATCCCCCAGACTGGAGCACGCCATGGATGCACTCCGGACCGCGGCCGCGGCCCTTCTCCTTCTCCTTGCCGCATGGCCGACCCCTTCTCCGGCCTTCGATCCCGACTCGAGCTGCGTAGCATGTCACGGCGACCGGGCCATGATGGCCAAGCTCGGGGCCGCCGACTTTTACCTCGATCCCGCCGCCGTCGACCGGGAGCTCGGCATGAAGGGGGCGCCCTCCTGCCCCGACTGCCACCTGGGGGATCCCACGGCTCATGACCTGGAGTCGGCCCACGCCGGACTGCTGGGGCCTCGACTCATGGTCACCGACGGGACCCGCATCGCCCAGGCCGCCACCCGCCGGGAGTTCGGGGTGGGGGGCCTGAAGATGGCCGGCAAGGGGGAGGCGGCCCTGGTTCCCGACGCCGATCCCGACCTCGCCCTGGAGAAGGAGCTGGAGGAGATCAAGGGGATCTACTGGCACGACCGGGACCCCGCCACCTTCGCCTACGCCCCCCAATTGGCCCAGCAGACCTGCGGCAAGTGCCACCCCTCCCAGACCGCCTCCTACAACCGCTCCAACATGGGGCTGCTCAAGTTCCAGCGGGGCAACCGCAGCTTCGCCGACCCCCTGCCGGGCCCCCACAACTGCGGGGCCTGGTTCGGGGACAACTTCGAAGGGATTGCCGCCGAAACCGCCGTCCCCTTCACGGCTTCCCAGAGTGCCGCCCTCGACCGCAACTGCAACCAGTGCCACCCGGGGTGCAACGACTGCCACTACCAGCCCTTCCGGGGGGAGGGCCGCCACCTCTTCTCCGCCCGCCCCGAGCCCCTCTCCTGCTACGGCGGCTCCCGGGGAGTGATCTGCCACGCCGGCCCCATGGAGAGGCGCCGGGGGGCGGGATTTCTGCGGGGCGGATACGCCTTCCCCAAGGATCTCCCCCAGGGGGCCCATGCCCGGGCGGGGCTCTCCTGCCTCGACTGCCACCCCCTTGGCGACCACCAGTCGGGGCACACCGCCAGCGCCGAGGCCCGGGGGGCCTGCGCCCGCTGCCACGGCGAGATCGTCGCGGCCGTCAAGGGCTCCACCCACCGCCGGGTCGACTGCGCCTCCTGCCACATCCGGGAGGTCGGAGGATACCAGTTCACCGCCTGGGGCCCCGGGGAGTTCGCCGGGGTGGAGAGCCCCTACGCCAAACACGCCGGCTACTACGGCACCCGCAGCCTGCCGACCCTCGTCAAGGGGCCCGATGGGCTCTGGCTTCCCTTCAAGCCCTATCCCATGGCGGCCCTCAACCAGAAGAGGTCCCTCAAAAAAACCGGCGTCGTCTTCCGCGCCATCCCCCAGAGAACCATTCCGGGGCGGGAGGGGATCGGGGAGCCTGAATCCTTCGTCGTCTCCCGCAGGGCCGACGAGACCCACGACGCCCTGATCGTCGCCGGGACCCGGGAGGATCTCCCCCGGGGAAACAAGGCCATCCTCTGGGTGCAGATGGAGAAGCTCAGCCATGCCCTTGGAGAGGCCCGCTCCTGCGAGAGCTGCCACGCCTCCCACGCCCAGACGGCCCGCTCCGAGTTCAAGTACGCCGACCGGCGCCACGTCGCGGCCCCCTTCACGGGGAGCTACACCCTGGTCGCCGACGGCAAGGGGCTTCGCTTCAACGACCTGGAGCACTCGGAGATCCGCCCCGCCGAAGGGCGCAGCATTTCCGACTTCGCCCCCTTCGTCCTCTTCCCCCGGGGATGGAACGGAGTCGGCGGGGACCTCTCGATCCCCTTCAGCGACGCCCGCTACGCCCGGGAGAAAGGGGCCCTGGACGCCTTCCTCGCCGAACTGGAAAAGGCCCGGGGGGCCGCCGCCACCGACCCGGAGCGCCTCAAGGCCCTCGCCCCCCTGCGCGGCATCGCCCACCACAACCTCGCCGCCGCCCGCGAGGCGCTGCGGCGTCTCGGTCAACCCTGAAAGGAGTCCCATGCGCGCCCTCGTCCTGATCCTCCCCGCCCTGATGCTGCTCTTTCCCCACGGCCTGGAGGCCGTCGAAACCCGCGTCGTCGTCCGGGCGCACGCCCACGACGCCAAGTTCATCGGCACCGGCATGGGCGGGGTGCAGGTCTCCCTGCGCAAGGCCGACACAGGGGAGCTTCTCGCCTCGGGCACCCTCGCCGGAGGGACCGGGAGCACAAAAACCCTGATCGAAAAGCCGATCTCCCGGACGACCCGTCTCGCCGACGAGGAGTCGGCCCGCTTCGAGGCCCGCCTCGACCTGGCAGAGCCGACCCGGATCGAGGTCGAGGTCGCCGGCCCCCTGGGGGGCGGCGCCAACCTGCAGCGTTCAAGCCAGACCCTCTGGGTCCTCCCGGGCCGGCACATCGATGGGGACGGGCTCCTCCTCACCCTGCGCGGCTTCGTCGTCCACCCCCTGAGCCCCGCCCCCCACCAGGTCTTCAAGGCCGGGGAAGCGGTCCCCCTGGAGGCGCACGTGGTGCTGATGTGCGGCTGCCCGGTGGAGCCCGGCGGCCTCTGGAACGCCGGCGGCTACGCGGTGGAGGCCCTGGTCCAGGACGGCGCCCGCACCGTGGCCCGGGTCCCCCTGGCCTATGCGGGGGAGGTGAACCGCTTCCGGGGCTCCTTCATCCCCCCGGCACCGGGCTCCTACCGGGTGCTGATGACCGCCGCCGACGACGGGGCCCACAACTACGGGGTCGGCATCAGCGGCCTGGTGGTGAAATAGCCCCCCCGGGGAGAGGCACTTTTCCCTGGCCAGCGGCGACGCCCTGGTGTTAAATGGCGGACACCATAAAAAAACCCAAGGGAGGAGACCCATGAAATTTTTCATCGATACCGCCGAGATCCGGGAGATCCGCGCCGCCCACGAACTGGGCCTGGTCGACGGGGTCACCACCAACCCCTCGCTGATCGCCAAGAGCGGCCGCGACTTTCGCGAGGTCATCACCGAAATCGCCTCCATCGTCGACGGGCCCATCTCCGCCGAGGTGATCGCCCTCGACGCCCCGGGGATGGTCCGGGAGGGGCAGGAGCTGGCCAAGATCAACCCGAAAAACATCGTCATCAAGGTCCCGATGACCGAGGAGGGGCTCAAGGCCGCCCGCATCTTCACCGCCGAGGGGATCAAGACCAACGTCACCCTGGTCTTCTCCCCCCTTCAGGCCCTGCTCGCCGCCAAGGCGGGAGCCACCTACGTCTCCCCCTTCGTCGGGCGCCTCGACGACGTCGGCCACGACGGCATGGACGGGGTCGAACAGATCCGCACCATCTTCGACAACTACGGCTACGGCACCGAGATCATCGTCGCCTCGGTGCGCAGCCCTCTGCACATCCTCAACGCCGCCCTGATCGGCGCCGATATCTGCACCATCCCCTATTCGGTGATCAACCAGCTTGCCAAGCACCCCCTGACCGACATCGGCATCGAGAAATTCCTCGCCGACTATAAGAAGGGGAAGTAGCGGCGGCGAAGACCCGTGCTCCCTCCCCGCCGCGGGGAGGGAGCGGTTAAACTCCCCGGAAATCTTTCCCTCCCGACTGGCCGTCCCCCCTTCTCCTGTTAAAATCTCTCAATTGCGTTGCGGGGGTCGGCCCGACAGGTTGCCGATGGTGGAAATCCGCCCATGACGGCGGACTCCCACCGGCGCTCCACCCCTTCCCTCTCAGCCCCTTTTCGCAACCCTTCGGAATCACAAGGATCCGCCCCATCTTCCCGACTGGCACCCCGCTTGCTGCGCAACCCGGGAGGGGCCCCCTGTTGGGGCGGCCCGGGAGAACCCTTCCTTTTTCACGAGGTGACCATGAACATTCATGAGTACCAGGCCAAGGAAATCCTCGGCACCTTCGACATCCCCGTCCCCCGGGGGCGGGTGGCACTCACCGCCGACCAGGTGGAGCGGGCCGCCAAGATGATGGGGGGGCGCTGCGTGGTCAAGGCGCAGATCTACGCCGGGGGCCGGGGGAAGGCCGGCGGCGTGAAACTTGTCCACCATCCCGAGCAGGCCCACGAACTGGCCAAGGAGCTCTTCGGCAAGCGGATGGTCACCCCCCAGACGGGCCCCGAGGGGCTCAAGGTCCGGCGCATCCTGGTGGAAGAGCCGGTGGATATCGCCCGGGAGTTCTACCTCTCGATCACCCTCGACCGCATCACGAGCCGCTACAGCCTCATCGCCTCGGCCGAAGGGGGGGTCGACATCGAGGAGACGGCGAGCCGGGCGCCCGAGAAGATCCACATGCTCAACATCGATCCCTTCACCGGCCTGCGCTCCTACCAGGCCCGCAAGATCGCCCTGGCCCTGGGGCTCAAGGGAACCCTCGCCGAGGACTGCGTCACCCTGATCCTCAACCTCTACCGCTGCTGCCTGGAGAAGGACTGCTCCCTGGTGGAGATCAACCCCCTGGTGGTGACCAAGGCCGGGTGGCTCCTCGCCATGGACGCCAAGATCAATTTCGACGACAACGCCCTTTTCCGCCACTGGGAGTACCACGACATGATGGACTACTCCCAGCTCGACCCGCTGGAGATCAGCGCCGGCAAGTTCGACCTCTCCTACATCAAGCTGACGGGAAACATCGGCTGCATGGTCAACGGGGCGGGGCTCGCCATGGCCACCCTCGACGTGCTCAAGGAGGCGGGAGGAGAGCCGGCCAACTTCCTCGACGTGGGGGGCGGGGCCACCCGGGAGAAGGTCGCCGAGGCCTTCAAGATCATTCTCCAGGACCGGGAGGTCCAGGGGGTCTTCGTCAACATCTTCGGCGGCATCATGCGCTGCGACATCATCGCCCAGGGGATCATGGAGGCGGCCGAGGAGATGCACTGCGCCTTCCCCATCGTGGTGCGCATGGATGGCTCCCAGGTCGAGGAGGGAAAGAGGCTGCTGCTCGAATCGGGGCTCAACGTCCAGTGCGTCGACTACCTCGGCGAGGGGGCCGAGCGGATCGTCAAGATGGTGAAGGCCGACCAGGCAAAGGCCTGAAGGACACAGCCGCCATTTTTGCCCCGCCCCTCTTCGGGCATTTTTGATCAGCCCCAACCCATAAGGGAGCTTCGCCATGTCCATCCTGATCAACAAGCAGTCGCGGATCGTCGTCCAGGGGATCACCGGCAAGACCGGCCTGTTCCATACCAAGCAGTGCCGCGAATACGGCACCCAGATCGTCGCCGGCGTCACCCCCGGCAAGGGGGGAGTCCACGTGGAGGGGATCCCCGTTTTCGACACCATGGAGGAGGCGGTGGCGGTCACCGGCGCCAACGTCTCGATGATCTTCGTCCCCCCCCCGAGCGCGGCCGACGCCATCCTCGAGGCCTGCGAGGCCCGGATCGAACTGGCCGTCTGCATCACCGAGGGGGTGCCGATCCGCGACATGGTGATGGCCAAGCGGATGGTCAACACCAGCAAGACGCTTCTGGTCGGCCCCAACTGCCCGGGCCTCATCACCCCCGGGGAGTGCAAGGTCGGCATCATGCCCGGCTACATCCACAAAAAGGGGAAGATCGGCGTCGTCTCCCGCAGCGGCACCCTCACCTACGAGGCGGTCAAGCAGCTCACCGACGCGGGGCTGGGGCAGTCGACCTGCGTCGGCATCGGCGGCGACCCCATCATCGGGATGAAATTCGTCGACGTTCTCGAGCTCTTCAACGCCGACCCCAAGACCGAGGCGGTCTTCATGATCGGGGAGATCGGCGGGAGCGCCGAGGAGGAGGCGGCCCAGTGGATCCGGGCCAACATGAAAAAACCGGTGGCCGCCTTCATCGCCGGGGTGACCGCACCCCCGGGCAAGAGGATGGGACACGCCGGGGCCATCATCTCCGGCGGCAAGGGGAAGGCCGAGGACAAGATCTCCTCCCTGCGGGCGGCCGGGGTGACGGTGGCCGAGAGCCCGACCCGAATGGGGCAGGCGATGCTGGATGCCCTCAAAGGCTGACAGAGCACGGGATGCCCCTTCGGGGAAGTCCCTTCTTGACAAACCGGGCCAAAAATGGCTTCATGACCGTTAGAAAAACCAGAAATCCTCTCCGATAAAAGCAAACCCGGGGCAACCCGGGGACGCAAAGCTCCGGGTCCCCGCGAGGGGACGGCCGAGTTGCCGAACAGAGGGCGAATGCAGCCGACCTGCATCTTTTGACCGGTCACCATCGCCCATCTTCCATCGAAGATGGGCTTTTTCTGTATGCGCGATCCGAAAGTGGCGAGCCATGCCGGATGGAGGGCTCGACAACTTCGGGGAGAGAACCCACCGACCAGGAGGAGATGAACGATGACCGAGATGGCCAAGCCGACCAAGTTCTGCACCGAATGCGGCAAGGAGATCAACGTCCGGGCCGAAATCTGCCCAGGGTGCGGCGTGCGCCAGGGCTTCCGGGGAAATTCCGGCGGCGCCGGGGGAGAGGTTCCCAACTACCTCGTGCAGTCCATCCTGGTCACCCTCTTCTGCTGCCTCCCCTTCGGGGTCGTCGGCATCGTCTACGCCGCTCAGGTCAACGGCAAGTTGCAGGCAGGCGACTTCGCAGGGGCTCAGGATGCCTCGGCCAACGCCAAGAAGTGGACCATGATCGGTTTCTGGGTCGGGCTGGGGGTGGGGATCATCTATATCCTGGTCACGGTCCTCGGGGCCATGGCCAGCCTGTGACCCGAGCCCGATGAACCTCTTGGCTGCCCCGGCGCCCTTCAGCAGGTTCAACCGTGGATGGCAGATCGCCGCAGTATTCTCCCTTCTTCTGGCCGGGGGCGCTCTGCTCTATCTGGTCAATCCGGCCACGGCGGGGTTTCTCCCCCCCTGCCCCTTCCGCTGGCTGACGGGGCTTCACTGCCCCGGATGCGGCACGACGAGGGGGCTGCATCAGATTCTCCACGGCAACCTGGCGGCGGCCTTCCGGCTCAACAGCCTGATGGTGATCTCCATCCCCTTTCTCGCCTTCCACGGCCTTGAACGGGCCCTGGTGAGCCGAGGGCTCCCTCCCCTGGTCCGGAGGCGCCTCCCCGCCAGGGCGATTTACGCCATTTTCGTCATCGTGGTCCTCTACGGGGTGCTGCGCAACCTGGAGGCCTACCCCTTCTGCCTGCTCGCTCCCCATTAGGGGGGACCACTGTACGCCCGAAAGGAGAGCCGTTCCATGAACCAAGCCATCCAGCAAAAGAAGTTCTGTCCCGACTGCGGCAAGGAACTCAATATCCGGGCCGAACTCTGCCCAGGGTGCGGCGTGCGCCAGTTCTCCGCCTCCGGGTCGAAGAACAAGATCGCGGCGGGGCTGCTGGGGATTTTCCTCGGCGGCATCGGACTCCACAAGTTCTACCTCGGCCAGGTCGGCTGGGGGATTCTCTACCTGCTCACCTGCTGGACTTTCATCCCCGGCATCGTCGGCTTCATCGAGGGAATCATCTACCTGACCATGACCGACCAGTCCTTCTCGGCCAAATACGCCTGAGGGACCGCGCCGGCATTCGATTCTGCTTGATGAGGGCGGAAAGGGGTGACCCTTTCCGCCTTTGTTATGGGGCCCTTCTCTCCCGGGCAGATCCCTCTTCCTTCTCGTTCTTGCCTGAAACAAATTATTCGGATATTTTACAAATTCTGATCTGATGAATTTGTTCATGACGCCGGGAGGGGATTGGGGATGAGCGAAGAGCTGTTCCGCGTGGTGTTCGACGGGGAGATCGCCTGGGGATTCACCGACGCCGAGGTGCGGGAGAACCTACAGCGCCTCTGCAAGCTTGACGGGGCCGCCATGGAGAAGGTCTTCTCCGGCCGCCCCTTCGTCTTCAAGGCGCGCGTCGACCGGGCCACCGCCGAGCGTTACAAGGAGGCCCTCGACCGCACCGGAACCCGGTGTCGTATCGAGCCGATGAGCGCCCCGCCGGCGGTTGCTCCCGCAACGGCTCCGCCGGCCGCCGCCCCGGTCGCGGAGAAGAAACCGGGGGCATTCACCTGCCCCAAGTGCGGCCACCCCCAGGAGCCTGGGATGACCTGCGCCTCCTGCGGCATCGTCTTCGAGAAATACCGCCGCGCCCAGGAGAGGGCCGCCGCCGGTATCCCTCCCGGCCCCCCGCCGGGCTCTGCCGCCTCCGCAGCGCCGTCGGCGGTTGGGGAGGGGAGCGAGGTCGGCTACTTCGCCCGCCACCAGGAGCAGGCCTTCATCCTCAAGGCCTTCGGGATGATCGCCGCCATTCTGCTGCTGCGCGGCTTTCTGAGCGGCACCTTTGTGGTGCTGGCCTTTTTTCTCTTCCCTGTCGTCTTTCTGGTCTTCATCCGGCTGCAGGCCGCCGTCGAAGGGCAGAACCCCTCGGAAGTCCTCGCCCAGCACATCACCTTCATGCCGGTGATGTACACGGAGGGGGAGCGCAAAAAAGAAGGGGTGGCCGCGGTCACCTACTCCCTGATCGCCGCCAACATCGTCATCTTCTACGGCTGGGAGATCTGGGCCGATCCCGAGTTCCTCGGCAACTTCCTCTTCCTCCCCGAAAACATCAACGCCTGGAACGTCCCGGTCAGCGCCTTCACCTCCATGTTCCTCCACGCCGGCAACGGCCATCTCTGGGGGAACATGACCTTCCTCTGGGCCGTCGGCACCGTGGTGGAGCGCCGGGTCGGCCATCGCCGCTTCCTTATCCTCTACCTTCTCACGGGCCTCGCCGCCGGCATCTTCGGCGTGGTGGCCCACCGGCTCTTCCTGGGCCAGACCCTGCATGGCCTCGGGGCCTCCGGGGCCATCGCCGGGGTGATGGGGATCTTCGCCGTGCGCTGCTACTTCAAGAGCATGGTCTTTCCCCTGCCGATCCTCGGCATCTTCTCCCTGATCTTCCCCGTCAGCCTCAAGGTCCGCCTCAACTCCCTGGTGATCATCGGCCTCTTCTTCCTGGCCGACCTGGGGGGAGGGATCGCCCAGGCCGCGGGGAGCAGCGAATCGAACGTGGGGCACTGGATCCACATCGGCGGCATGCTCGCCGGTATCGGGCTGGCCCTCTTTCTCAAACTCGGGGACCAGGCCATCGACGAGAGGCACATGGAGATCGGCACCCAGGCCATGGCCGGGGGGAAGGTCGCCCTGGGGACCGGCGAGGAATCGCTGCGCGTGGCCCTCCAGAGAAACCCCGACAACGCCGACGCGGCCCTGATGCTCGCCCGCATCCAGTCCAAGTACTCCGCCACGGAGGAGGGAGGGGAGCTCTTCCGTCGGGCCATCGCCCTGCTCATCGACACACGCCCCGCCGAGGCCACGGCCGCCTTCAAGGAATACTTCCAGAAGTACCTCAAGGGGATGGACGGGGAGGTGCAGTACCGCCTGGCGGCCGCCTATTTCAAACAGAAGGATTTGGAGATGGCCTCCCGCAGCCTGGAGATGATCTGCCGGGACGGGCAGACACCTCCCCCCCTCAAGGAAAAGGCCCTCTTCCAGTGCGCGAGGGTCTACGAGGCGATGGGATTCCAGGAAGCCGCCGGCGAGCTCTACGCCCAGTTCGTCAGCTCCTTTCCCGCCTCCCCCCACCTCCCCCTGGCCCGTGCCAAGCTCGGCGCAGGCTGAGGGGCATCAGACACCCTGCCATGCCTCCAAAGGAAGGGGCGGTGCCACAGTTGCGGCACCGCCCCTTGGTTCTCCCGATTCCCCCAGCGAGACGCGACAGGGCGCCCTCGCACAAGACAAGGCCCCTGACACTTAAAGCAGTGAGGGTTTCAAGCCCTCCCCTTTTTCCTTTCTTCAAGGCGGGCCCTGGTCATACGTTCGCGCAGGCCGCCTTCTCTCAGAAAGGCTTTTTCAAGCTGCGCCAGTTGTCGGTCGAGCAGGTAATTGGTCTGGTGGATCAAACAGATGATGATGTTGGCAACCACCTCGGGCGGCCGCGTTTCCAGAAATTCTCCATAGGTCTCATAGGACTCATGGGTCCCATGGGACTTATGACTTTCTTTTCCCAGCTTGCGGACGTAGAGAGCTTCCCTGCTCTCCTTTTCCCAAAGATTTTCGCCCGTGTCCTCAGAAAGTCCCGGTAGTCCTCCAGCAACTCTTCCAGACTGGCCCTGGCGACGTTGGTCAGCTTGATCTCGGTCTCCTTGGACGTCCCCGAGGCCATGCTCCCTTCGACGATATTCTGCTTTCCGGACCGGGCCGCCTGGACCATTTGATCATGGGTACGGCTGCGCCGGTCGACGAACCGCCCACAGAAAAAGACCGTGGCGTCATAGACGATCTGCGCCTTCCGGTAAGAGAGCAGATTCTGATACCCCCCGTGGGGAGAAATGAAGCCTTCGGTCATAGGGGTTTCACCTCCTCAAAAGGCTTGCCCCTTCCCTCCAGCCTTCACTGCCTGCCTCAACAGCCACGCCACCATCGCCACCCCGACCGCCAGCACCACGAAGAAGAAGATCATCGGCGAATACTGGGGGACGACCTGGAGCTGATCGAGAGAGAAGTGGGGGGCGAGGTAGCCGGCGCGGACGTAGGCCCGCAGCAGAGTCATCACCACCAGCAGGGGAAGGGCGGCCCAGGCGGCCAGGACCGCGCGCCGCTTGAGGCCGGCCGCAATCGCGGCCAAAACCAGGGCCAGGCCGAGCAGGAAGAGGCCGGTGGCGAGGAGATCCCCCCCCATGAAAAGGAGCATCACCTCCCGCGGCAAGGCGATCAGGAACCAGACCCCGAGAAGGACCTGGAGCAGGGTCAGGGCGGTGAAGATGTTGAGGCCGAGACGCTCCGCCAGGCTGCCGGCTTCGGGGTCCCGGCGGCTGACGAAGCGGCCGAAGAGAGCCACGAAGAGCCCGCCGACGGCCAGGGCGCCCGTGACCATGTGGAGGTAGCGGGGTAGCAGGCTCTTCTCACCGAGATTGAGCACCGTACCGCCGGCGTTGCGGAAGTAGGCCGTCCAGGCCTCGGGGACGAGCATCAGGGTGAAGTTGTTGGTGTAGATGAAGGCGATGGCCAGGAAGGCGAGCAGGATGGTGGCGAGGAGCAGGGTCCCCTGGCGCCCGAGACTCGGGAAGCGGAAGTCGTAGACGTAGGCGCCGTAGTAGGCCAGGATCAGCAGGGGGACCACCCCGAGCCAGAAAACGGCGAGGAGGATGGAGCTGACGTAGATGAAATGGCCGTAGATGACCTGGATGAAGAGCAGGGGGGCCACCCCGAGGTTCACCGTGAGGGCGACCAGGGCCGGCAGGACCTTGGCCAGCTCGTAGGAGAGACGCCGCCCCGATTCGCCGCCCCGGACCCGGGCGTAGAGGGCGACCGCCGTCGAGCCGAGCATGCAGTTCATCAGCAGCAGGTGCAGGGGGAAGGTGAGCAGCAGCAGGAACTGGAACCACCCCCAGGGGACGGGGAGGGTGTCCGGGGTTGGAATCAGCGGGCTCATCGTTGACCTCCCTGGAGGCTGTGGGTGAGAAAGTCGGCCAGGGCCTCCTTCTCCTCGGTCGTGGCGGAGAGGGGGGGCATGGCCGGGCTGAGCTGCTCCAGCCGGTCGAGGGCGCCGCGGAGACGATCCCTCTGCCAGCCCCGGATCTTGGGCAGCAATGGATTGGCGGAGCCCTCGAGGCTGTGGCACATGGCGCAGTGGCTCTCGAAGACGTCCTCCCCGGGATCGTGGTGAGCCGGGACGGCCCCGGCGGCCGGGGGTGACGCGAGGTAGTCGGCGAGCAGGTCCTTCTCGGCTGGGCTTCCCTCAAAGTCGGGCATGGCGGGGTCGAGGCTCGAGAGGGCGTCGAGAGCCCTGCGCACCTTCTCCCGGGGCCAGCCGGCAATCCGCTCCCGCACCAGTTCCTCGTCATGGCAGAAGGCGCAGTTTCCTTCGAAGATTGCTTGGCCCGGCCCGCCGGCAACCGCCGGGGCCTCGATCGGTTTGCCGTGGAGCCCAGCGACCAGGAAGGCCGCCAGGGCCCGCTTCTCCGCTGCACTGCCGGCGAAGGGGGGCATGAAGTAGCGCCGCTCGTGGATGGTCTCAAGGTACTGGAGCATGACCGGGTAGCTCATGGAGGCCGTGCGGACGGCGATGTCGTTGTTGAAGCCCCCCACCGTGTGGCAGGCGTAGCACTGCAGCCGGAAGAGGTCCTCCCCGGCCTCCAGAAGGCTCTCCTCGTGGACATCCTTCTGTCCCGCCCACCGGGCGCTCGCCAGCATCCCCCGCTCGGACAGGGTCTCCACCTCCCCCGGAGCGATGCTGTTGGAGTAGAGGACGCCGTTGATCACGAAGGGGCGCCGCGCGGCCTCCCTCGTCCACTCGAAGGAGCCCATGAGGAGAAAGGAGCAGGCCAGCACCCCCAGGGAGAGGGAGAGGCTGTGGTACCTCGGCTTGAGCAGCACCAGCAGGGCCGAGAGCAGGATCAGGGCGGCGAGGGCCCACTGCCCGACCTCGAGGGCCCGGGCGATGGTCGGCGAGGCGCCGTCGACCAGCA
>JBFHXN010000030.1:0-12537 GCA_041598955.1 Desulfuromonadales bacterium
CCTTGCGGATGAGCTGTTCCTGCAGGTTGATGGTGTTGGTGGAGACCACCACCCGCTCTTCGTTGGCCAGGGCCCAGAGAATGGCGGGAACCAGGTAGGCGAGGCTCTTTCCGGTGCCGGTTCCGGCCTCGACGACCGCCAGGCGCCCCTTGTTGAAGGCCTCGGCGACGGCGAAGGCCATGCGCAGTTGTTCGGGGCGCTCCTCGAATCCGGGCAGGGCGGCGGCGATGCGACCTCCGGGGCCGAGCAGTTCGGCCACCCGAGCCGCCTCCACCGTGTGCTCCTCCCGGGGAGCGAAGGATTCCACAACCCGGTAGAGGTTTTCCACAGGGTTGTCCACAATGTAGAAACCGACCCCCAGGCTACCCAGGCGCGAGGCGATCTCGATATCGGCGGGGGATGGGGTGAGCTCCCCGGAGGGGTGGTTGTGGATAACCACGTCGCCGTAGGAGCACTCCTGGAGAAGGGCGGGGACCGCCTCCCGGGAGCCCCGGGCGAGAACCTCCACCTCCACCACCCGGCGTTCGGGGTCGGTGCGGCCGAGGAAAAAGACTTCGTTCCCCCCCGCCTCCCTGATGGCGTGGCGCATCAGGCGGCAGACGTCGGGAGAGAGGGACTTCTCCATGAAAAGGTGCTCCTGGCAGGCGGTGGCATCTCCTGGGGACGTTGGGAGACCGCCTGGGCCTTGCGGGGGTTGAGGGGTCCTCTGGGAGGGAAGGGGAGATTATAGGCGAAGGGGGGAGAAAAGAAAAGGCGGGGAGGAAGGTCGGGAAGGATCGGGGGAGAAGGAGCTTTTCAACAATCCGGGGCCCGCCGTTTCCAGCGGGCCCCGGGGAGAAAAAATTCTCTATTTGGCTTTTTCAAACCCCAGCAGCTCGACCTCGAAGATCAGGGCCGAGTTGGGGGGGATGACGTTGCCGGCCCCGCGCTCTCCGTAGGCCAGCTTGGCAGGGATGTAGAGCTCCCACTTGCTCCCGACCTTCATCATCGGAAGGGCTTCGTTCCATCCGGCGATGACCCCTCCGATGGGGAAGACCGCAGGCTCGCCCCTCTTGAGGGAGCTGTCGAACTCGGTGCCGTCGACCAGGGTTCCCCGGTAGTGGACCTTCACCTGGTTCCCCTCGACGGGCTTGGCGCCTTTCCCCTCGGTGATCACCTTGTACTGCAGGCCGCTCGGCAGGGTCACCACACCCTCCTTCTTGGCGTTCTCCGCCAGGAAGAGCTCCCCCTTCTGAAGGCTCTCGTCGGCCTCCTTCTTCTGCCGGGCCATCGCTTTTTCCTTCAGACTCTCCACGAAGGCCTTCTTGGCGGCCTCCTGCTCTTCTTCGCTGAGCTTGGCTTCGGTCCCCGCCAGGCCGTCGCGCAGCCCTGCGAAAAGGGCATCCTGGTCGAGGTCGAGTTCCTGCTGCTTCATCCCCTGGCTGATGTCGATGCCGATGGTATAGCTGATCCTCTGCCGCTCGTCGGAGAGGTTGAGCGGTTTGGCCGCGCTCTGGCAGCCGGCGGTCAAAAGGACCAGGCCACCCAGGAGCAGGGCGGGGATAACGAGACGTGGAGCGTTCATGGAGACCTCCTGCAATGGGACTCCGGAAGCGACTTCCGGGCCGTGGAATGGAAGCCGTGGCGCCGCAGGTCGAAGGCCGGGCGGACGGCGGGACCCGCATATTAAGCCGTGCTTCGGGCGGGTTGTCAAGGGCCCGTTGGGAATCGGAGGGGCCCCTGAATCGGGGAGGGGAAAAGGGCGTTGACAGGGGAAGGGAAAATATATAGGTTTGCATATATTCTATAAATAGAATCTAGTCGGGAGCTCCCCGGCTTGTCTTTTCTCGAGAAAGGGGATAGTAAATGGACCAAACCCGGATATTTGCCGCCGAAAGCGCCAAGCCCCTCTCGCGGTTCGTGGAGGATTTCGCGGGGGAGGCCCAGCGCAGGGGCTTCGTCCTGCACAACCGCGCCACCATGGACATGGGGCAGACCCTGGCAAGCCACGGCGAGGCGGTGGGAACCGATTTCGACCTCCACCTGATCCAGCTCTGCAAGCCCTCCAAGGCGGCCCGCAGCCTCCAGGCCAATCCCGAGCGGGCGGTCCTCATGCCCAAGTTCGTGGCGGCCTTCAGCCGGGGGGGAAAGACCCAGGTCCGCCTGCTGACCTACGGAGCCGACCTGGTGGGTGAGCTTCTCGACGACCCGGCTTTTCCGGGCTCCCTGGCGGAATCTTTCGAGCAGATCCGGGAAACCATCGTAGCGGCCTGCTGAGAGGCCGCCCAGGAGAGTCAACAGCCATGTGGAACCTGCTCGCCGCAATCAACAGGAATCTCGTTCTGGCCATCCCGGCCCTGATGCTGGCCGGTTTCGCCTACGGCCTGGCCGTCCCGGCCGCCCCCCTCAAGGGGCTGATCATCCCCTTCACCTTCCTGATGGTCTACCCGATGATGGTGACCCTCAACCTGCGAAAAGTCCTGGAGGGGGGGGACGGCAAGGCCCAGCTGCTGGCCCAGGTGATCAACTTCGCCGTCATTCCCTTCGTCGCCTTCGCCATGGGGCGGCTGATCTTCGCAGACCGGCCCTACCTGGCACTCGGCCTTCTGCTGGCGGCCCTGGTGCCGACCAGCGGCATGACCATCTCCTGGACCGGCTTCGCCCGGGGGAACGTCGCCGCGGCGGTCAAGATGACGGTGGTGGGGCTCGTCCTCGGCTCCCTGGCCACCCCCTTCTATGTGCGCTGGCTGATGGGGACCCTGGTGGAGGTCGATCTGCCGGGAATCCTGCTCCAGATCCTGCTGATCGTCTTTCTCCCCATGGCCGCGGGGCATGCCACCCGCCGGGCCATCGTGGCCCGTTACGGCCAGCAGCGCTTCCAGGAGGCCTGGGCCCCCAAGATTCCCGCCCTTTCCAGCCTGGGGGTTCTGGGGATCGTCTTCATCGCCCTGGCCCTCAAGGCCCGGGCCATCGCCGCGGCTCCGCAGCTGCTGCTGGCGATCTTCATCCCCCTGCTGGTCCTCTACGCCTTCAACTACCTGCTGAGCACCCTGGCCGGGAGGCTGCTCCTCCCCCGGGGAGACGCCATCGCCCTGGTCTACGGCACGGTGATGCGCAATCTCTCCATCGCCCTGGCGGTGGCCATCAACGCCTTCGGGCCCGCCGGGTCTGAAGCCGCCCTGGTCATCTCCCTCGCCTACATCGTGCAGGTCAAGTCGGCGGCCTGGTACGTGAAGTTCACCGACGGGGTCTTCGGACCCGAGGGGGGGGGCGAAGGAGTCGGAACTCAAGGCTTGAGGTAGCGGCGGATTCCGTCAGAGAAGGGGAGGGGGCGAAGGGCGAAGGCCTCGGCCCAGGGGGCGGGGTCACAGACGTTTCCCTCGAGCAGCATGGTGACCTGGCTGCGGGTGACGGGGAAGGCGGGGAAGCCTTCGAGCAGAGCAATCAGGGGCTTCATCAGCAGCAGGGGGTGATGGAGCTTGACGACTTTCTTGCGCCCGAGGGCCCGGCCGACCTCGTCGAGAATCTCGTTGTAGGAGAGGGCCTGCGGGCCGCAGCAGTGATAGGTCTGCCCTGCGGTCTCCGGCTTTTTCAGAGCCAGGACGAAGCTTTTGGCCACATCTCCCACCGCCACCGGGGACATCCGGTACCTGCCGTCCCCCAGTACCGGAGCCACCGGCAGGCTGCGAACCTGTCCGGCAAGCATGTTGACGAACTGGTCCCCGGGACCGAAGATCAGCGAGGGGCGAAAGATGGTCCATTCGAGGCCGGAGGCCCTGACGATCTCTTCGGCCTGCCACTTGGTCCGGTGGTAGTCGCAACGGGCCCCTTCCCGGGTGCCGTTGGCGCTCATCTGAAGGTAGCGACCGACGTTCTGGCTCCGGGCGGCGTCCACCACGTTGGCCGTCGCCTCGGCGTGGAGGCGGTCGAAGGTGATCCCCCGGGCCGGAAATTCACGGATGATCCCCACCAGGTGGAGGACGGCCCGGCAACCAATGAGAGCCCCCTCGAGGCTCTCGGGATCCAGGGCGTCGCCGTGGTGGACCTCGATCTTCTCGCCGATCTCCACCCGGTTCTCCGACCCGGGTCTCACCAGGCAGCGCACCGTGTGGCCGGCCGCGACCAGCTGCCGGACGACTTCGTGCCCCACAAAGCCGGTGCCACCCGTGACGAACACTTTCATGGGAACCTCCTTTCCTCTATCCCTTCACCACCGCCAGGGGTCGCAGGCGGGCGACGATCCGTCCGATGCCGGCCTGCTCCACCACCCCCACCACCTCGCTGACGTCCTTGTAGGCCTCGGGAATCTCCTCGGCCACCGTCGCCATGCCGGCGGCGCGGATGAGGATTCCCTCCCCCTTCAGTTCCTGGATGATGTTTCTCCCCCGCGCGAGCTTTTTGGCGGCATGCCGGGAGAGGACCCTCCCTGCGCCGTGGCAGGTGGAGCCGAAGGTCTCCTGGAAGGCTCCCTCCGTGCCGACCAGCACATAAGAGTAGCGCCCCATGTCGCCGGGGATGAGCACGGGCTGGCCGACATGGCGGTAGATCTCGGGGGTCTCCGGGTGCCCGGGGGGAAAGGCCCGGGTGGCCCCCTTGCGGTGGACGCAGAGGCGGCGCTCCCTGCCGCCGACCCGGTGGGTCTCCCACTTGGCGATATTGTGGCAGACGTCGTAGATGACGCCCAGACGCAGATCGGCGGGGCCCCGGCCGAGGGCCTGCTCGAAGCTCTCCCGCACCCATGAGGTGATCAGCTGCCGGTTGGCGAAGGCGAAGTTGGCGGCGCAGGCCATGGCGGCCAGGTACTGCAGTCCCTCGGGGCTTGTGAGGGGGGCGCAGCAGAGCTGCCGGTCGGGGAGCTCGATGCCGTACTTGCGGCTGGCGGCGAGCATGACCCGCAGGTAGTCGTCGCAGACCTGGTAGCCGAATCCCCGGCTGCCCGTGTGGATGGAGACCGTCACCTGCCCGGCGAAAAGCCCCAGAGCCCGGGCCGCTTCCTCGTCGTGGATGGTTTCGACCTGCTGCACCTCGATGAAGTGGTTGCCCGAACCGAGGGTTCCGAGCTGGGCCCGCCCCCTTTCCAGCGCCCGGTCGGAGACCAAATCGGGGTCGGCGCCGGGGAGGCATCCCCCCTCCTCGATATGGTGGAGATCCTCCGGATTGCCGAAGCCGTTCTCCACTCCCCAGCGGGCCCCCTTCCTCAGCACCTTGCGCTCCTCCTGGATGGAGAGTCTGAGGTCCCGGCGGTGGGAACCGATCCCCGAGGGGATGTTCTGGAAAAGCCTGTCGGCCAGGTCCGAAAGATGGGGTCGCAGATCCCCGACGGTGAGTTCCGAGCGCAGCAGGCGCACCCCGCAGTTGATGTCGTACCCCACGCCTCCGGGGGAGACCACCCCCTCTTCCGGGTCGAAGGCCGCCACCCCGCCGATGGGGAAGCCGTAGCCCCAGTGGATGTCGGGCATGGCGATGGAGGGGCCGACGATCCCCGGCAGGGTGGCCACGTTGGCCACCTGCTCGAGGGCCTGCTCCTTCTCGAGGGCCCGCATCATAGCCTCGTTGGCGAAAACAAGCCCCTCGGTGCGCATGGCCCCCGTGCGGGGGAGGCGCCAGCGGCAGGCATCGATTTTTTCAACCTTGACGGCCATGATGTCGCCTTCAACTTGCAAAGGTTCCGGTTCCCTACAGGTCGAGGTAGACCCGGGCCCTCCAGCCGCGGTCATCCCCCGTCACCTGCAGCTGGTGATAGGTCACCGCCTTGACTTCCCTCTCGATGCGGTGGCGGAGAGGGTCGAAGGGCTCTCCGTTCACCAGGGCCCGAAGCTCATGTGGTCCGGCCTCTTCTACCGCAAAGGCCGCCGGGTAGAAACGGCCGATCTCCAGCAGGTAGAGCAGTTCGTTGAGCCACCGCACCAGAAGATCCCCCCGGTCGTACCCACTGAGGTGAACCTGCCGCTCCTCGCAAGGGGTGCCGGTCGGCCCGCCCAGAACCTCCAGCAGCCCCAGGGCCACCTCGGAGAAGAGTCCTTCCGGAGTGGCGGCGCTTGCTTCGATGCCGATATCGGCGGTGTGTTCCAGCAGGCGGTGACTGCCCATGGCGAGGGAGGGGCCCCTTCTCCGGATCAGGCCAGGTGGCGGTAAGTAAAAGGGCCGGGACTGGCTGCTCCCCGGCCGGGACGACGGTCCCCTGCTGCCTCAGGCGTTTCTTTCCCAGGTCACCCGGCAGCGTGAATGCTCCTGCGTCCAGGAGACATTGAGATCCCCCTGATGGGATTTGTGAAGGGCACGACCGAAGTGCTCGGCGAGCTTCTCCTCGGTGGTCTCGATGACCAGAGCGTCCCCTTCACGGTCCATGCGGATGATGCGCTCCAGAGGGTTCTTGGCCATCGCCTTTTTCTCCTCGTTGCGCAGGATGTTGCGGATCTCCTCCTCGTGTTCCCAGAGGTAATCCCCCCGAAGGGTCACGACCCCTTCCGGGTACTTCTCCGCCCTTTTCTGGCAGGCCGGGCAACTGGTCCAGAGGCTGCTTCCTTCGTCCTTCAGGCTGTCGTAGACCTCCTGGTCGAGGGACCAGCGTTTGTTGCGGTAGACGGCGTGACAGTCCCGGCAAAGGGAAGTTTCCTTGAGCCCTTCTCCGGGCAGGTAGGGGTCGGAGCTGGTTTTGACGCGCCCTCGCTTGTCACTGATGCCGAATTTTCCTACGTCCCTTTGCATAAAAGATCCCCCTTTCCGGGCAGTTGATCATCTCAAGCCCAGTATAGCACCATCGTTTTGGCCTGCAGGAGAGTCCCTTGCCCCGATGGGGCGAAGGGGTATACTTCAGGTTCGTGAAACGTTTCACAGGGAGGCCGGGCAACGTCATCCTTCGTGAAAATGCCCTGGGGGCCCTCAGGCAGTTCATCATGACCTCCCGGCATGCTGCAGGATCCCCGCTCAGGGACAAGGAGGGTGAAAGGATTCACGATTTCAACTACTTTTCATATTTTGCCCTTCTTCTGTAAATGGGTTGACAGAAAGAAGGGGGAGGTATAATAACGATGTTATATTTTTATCGTTTACTTGAATTAAGCAAGGAGCAGGATCCCTGATCCCTGGAATTGAGTTCTCCCACGCTGCCAGGCTTGAAAAGGAGGCTTGCCGATGAAGGTTCCCGAAGAGAGTTCCGTCACCCCATCCGTGCCGGAGGAGCTTCTCCGGAAATGGGAGGCCCGGGGGGTCAGTCGTCGCGATTTTATCAAGTACTGCACCGCGGTGACCGCCACCCTGGCCCTGCCGGCCACCATGATGCCCCGCATCGCCCAGGCCCTGGAGGACACGCGGGTCCCCGTCATCTGGGTCGAGTTCCAGGGGTGCTCCGGAGACACGGAGGCCCTGCTTCGGGCCAACCAGCCGACGGTGGCGGAGATCATTCTCGATCACCTCTCGGTGGAGTATCATGAGACCATCATGGCCGCCGCCGGCCACCAGGCCGAGGCCGCCAAGGAACAGGCCATCGAGAAGTACAAGGGGAAGTACATCGCCGTGGTGGAGGGCTCCATCCCCCGGGGAGAGGGGGGTGCCTTCTGCACCATCGCCGGGCAGAGCGCCCTGGAGATCGCCCGGAAGGTCTGCGGCAACGCCGCCGCCACCATCGCCGTGGGCAACTGCGCCACCTTCGGGGGCATCCCGGCCGCCGCCCCCAACCCGACCGACGCGATTTCCGTCCGCGAGGCGGTCCCCGGAGCCACCATCATCAACATCCCCGGCTGCCCCCTGAACGCCGACAACCTCACCGCCACCATCGTCCACTTTCTCACCTTCGGCCGGCTCCCCGCCACCGACCGCCTCGACCGCCCCCTCTTCGCCTTCGGCAAACGGATCCACGACAACTGCGAGAGGCGCAGCCACTTCGATGCCGGCCAGTACGCCGAGGCCTTCGGCGATCCGGGGCACCGCAAGGGGCACTGCCTCTACAAGCTCGGATGCAAGGGCCCGGAGACTTTTCACAACTGCCCGACGGTTCGCTACAACGAGGGGACGAGCTGGCCCGTTATGGCCGGTCACGGCTGCATCGGCTGTTCGGAGCCCGCTTTCTGGGACACCATGAGCCCCTTCTACCGCCGCCTGCCGCAGGTTCCCGGCTTCGGCGTCGAGGCCACCGCCGACAAGATCGGCCTCGGCCTGGTGGCCGCCACGGCCCTCGCCTTTGGGGCCCACGGCGTTGCGAGCGCCTTCCGCAAGGGAGACGCCATGGAATCCGACAAGGTCGTCAAGGAGGATTAGACCATGACCAAGAAGATCGTCGTCGACCCGATCACCCGCATCGAGGGGCACCTGCGCATCGAGGTCCAGGTCGAGGGGGGGAAGATCGTCAACGCCTGGAGCTCCTCCACCGCTTTCCGGGGGATCGAGACCATCCTCAAGGGGCGCGACCCCCGGGACGCTCACCATTTCACCCAGCGCTTCTGCGGAGTCTGCACCACCGTCCATTCCCTGGCGAGCATCCGTGCCGTGGAGGACGCCCTCGGCATCCAGATCCCGGACAACGCCCGGCTGATCCGCAACCTCATCATGGCCAGCCAGAGCGTCCAGGACCACGTCATCCACTTCTACCACCTGCACGCCCTCGACTGGGTCGACATCACCAGCGCCTTGAAGGCCGACCCGGCCAAGACCGCCCAGCTCGCCCAGTCCCTCTCCCCCTGGCCCCAGTCGAGCGCCGCCTATTTCCGGTCGGTCAAGGAGCGCATCGCCGCCTTCGCCGGAACCGGGCGGCTGGGCCCCTTTCAGAACGCCTACTGGGGGCACAGCGCCTATCGCCTCCCCCCCGAGGCGAACCTCATGGCCGTGGCCCACTATCTCGAAGCCCTGGAATGGCAGAAGGACATCATCAAGATCCACGCCATTCTGGGGGCCAAGAATCCCCATCCCCAGACCTTTCTGGTGGGGGGGATGTCGATTCCCGTCGATCCCGACAGCCAGAACGCCCTCAACGCCGACAAGATCGCTCTCATCGGCAAGCTGCTCAAAAAGGCCCGCCTCTTCGTCGAGCAGGTCTACATCCCCGACCTGCTGGCCGTGGCCTCCTTCTACAAGGATTGGGCCGGCATCGGCGGCGGGGTGGGGAATTTTCTCACCTACGGCGACTTCGCCATGGACAACGGGGGAGGGACCGACAACCTCTACTTCCCCCGCGGCGTGATCCTGGGCAAGGATCTCTCCAACGTCATGGCCATGGATCAGGCGAAGATCGCAGAGTATGTCACCCACTCCTGGTACAGCTACAGCAAGGGGGACAAGCAGGGGCTCCACCCCTGGGAGGGGGAGACGAGCCACAACTACACCGGGCCCAAGCCCCCCTACCAGCATCTCAACACCGACGAGAAATACTCCTGGGTCAAGGCGCCGCGCTACCTCGACCAGCCGATGGAGGTCGGCCCCCTGGCCCGCATGGTGATCGCCTACGCCAAGGGGCACAAGGAGGTCAGGGAGACCGTCGACTTCGTGCTCAAGAAGCTCGGCGTGGGGCCCGAGGCCCTCTTCTCCACCCTGGGACGCACCGCCGCCCGGGGGATCGAGACCCTGCTGCTGGCTCAGAAGGGGGAGGTCTGGTTGCAACAGCTCGCCGACAACATGGGGCGGGGGATTCTTGAGGTGCACAACGGCGAGAAGTGGGATCCGGCCACCTGGCCCAAGGAGGCGTCCGGCTTCGGATATCACGAGGCGCCGCGGGGGGCCCTGGGGCACTGGATCCGCATCGACGAGAAGAGGCAGATCGCCAACTTCCAGGCGGTGGTCCCCTCCACCTGGAATGCGGGCCCCCGGGATGCCATGGGGCAGATGGGTCCCTACGAGGCCGCCCTGATCGGCACGCCGATGGTCGATCCCGAAAAGCCCCTGGAGATCCTGCGCACCATCCACTCCTTCGACCCCTGCCTCGCCTGCGCCGTCCATGTCCTCGACGGGCGGGGCACTGAAATCATCCGGGTCAAGGCCCTCTAGAGAGGAGGCGCTCGATGCTCGAGATACGCTACGTCTGGCAATGGCCCCTGCGCATCACCCACTGGGTCAATGCGCTCTCCATCATCGTGCTCTCCGTCACCGGCGCCTGCATCGGCTGGCCCTTCATCTCCCCGTCGGGCGAGGGCTCCTTCGTGATGGGGTGGGTGCGTTTCATCCACTTCGTCTTCGCCTACCTCTTCCTGGTCTCCATGCTGGTGCGCCTGCTCTGGCTGTTCGTCGGCAACCATCACGCCTCCTGGAGGGCTTTTCTTCCCTTTCTCACCCCCGAGGGAAGGGCCAACGCCTGGAAGATGTTCACCTATTACACCTTCATCGGCAAGAAGATCTCCTACGAGGTCGGCCACAACGCCATGGCCGCCATGGCCTACGCAGGAGTCTTTTTTCTGTTCCTGGTGCAGATCGCCACCGGCTTCGCCCTCTACGGGCAATTTGCCCCGGGGGGGTTCTGGGACACCCTCCTCGGGCCCCTGCTGGGGTTCTTCGGCAACCAGGAGCTGCGCCTCACCCACCACCTGATCATGTGGTTGCTGCTCGCCTTCGTGGTCAACCACATCTACAGCGCCTGGCTGATGGACGTGAAGGAGCGCAACGGCACCATCAGCGGCATCTTCGGCGGCTACAAGTACATCGAACCGAGGGATCTCTGATGCGCATCCTGGTCCTGGGGATCGGCAATGCCCTGATGCGGGACGACGCCTTCGGGGTCCGGGCCGTCGAAACCCTGAGGGAGCGCTACGCCTTTCCGCCACAGGTGGAGCTTGTGGACGGAGGAACCCTCGGCCTCGACCTTCTCCCTCTGCTCGAAGGGGTGGACCGGTTGCTGGTTCTCGATGCCCTGGAGCTGGGGGAGCCTCCGGGGACGGTCCTTCGCCTCGAGGGGGAGGAGGTGCCCCGGGTGCTGGCGACCAAGGTCTCCGTCCACCAGATGGGGCTGCGGGACCTGCTGGCGGTGGCCGAGCTGCAGGGGCACCTGCCCGGCGAGATGGTCATCTGGGGCGTTCAGCCCGCCTCCGTGGAGATGGGACTGGAGCTCGACCCCCGGGTGGCATCCGCCCTGGAGGATGTCGTTGCCGGTGTCTATCGGGAGCTGGCTTCCTGGGGGGCCGCTCCATCGAAGGCCGCCTGATGGAGAGGCGAGGGAGGGGTTGGGCGTGAGGCTCCGGATGGCGACGCAGCTTGCGGCCCTGGTCCTGGTGTTGCCGGGCTGCGGCGTGGGGCAGGGGGACTACCCCCCGAGAGTGCCGCCTGCAGGTCTTCTCGAAGACGTGATCCAGCAGGCCGAGGGAGCCAGGCTCTTCCAGGAACACTGCGCCACCTGTCACGGGAAGATCGAGGAGGGGCGCAGCCCACGCGCCGGCTCCTATCGACCCCCTCCCCCCGACTTCACCCAATCCTCCTACACCACGATGGATCCCGCCTACCTCTTCTGGCGGGTCAGCGAGGGAAAGATGGTCGAGCCCTACCTTTCCAGGGGGTCTGTGATGCCCGCCTGGGGAGGACATCTCTCCGAGACCCAGCTCTGGCAGCTTGTGGCCTACCTCCGGACCCGTCCGGCAGGGCACTGACCCTGTCCAGGGCCGACATCCACCCGCATCGGGCCGGCCTCCCCCTTCGGGGGTGGGCCGGTCAACTTTTTAGTCAATTTTTACTTTTTTATCTTCAGTAAATTTGGTAGAGTTCGTTTCCGTCGCAATATCAAAGGTCTGTTCGGCAGACCGCCCCGTTCTCCCGATGGGTGAGGCGGGCCCTGGGACCCGAAAGGGTCGTCAACATAGACCGCAGCAAATCCATGCAAAGGATGGGCAGACCATGGTTGATGCAAAGTCGCTGGGTTTGAAGGCCGTTGGCAAGATCTACCACAACATCGGCTACGATGAGCTCTTCGATCACGAGAGCCGCAACAAGGAAGGGCAGATCTCCCAGAACGGGACGATGATGGTCGACACGGGGAAGTTCACCGGGCGCTCCCCCAAGGACAAGTACTTCGTCCACCAACTCCCCTCCTTCAAGAACATCGCCTGGAGCAAGCTCAACCAGCCAGTGGCGCCGGAGATCTTCGACGAGCTTCATGCAGAGGTCCTCGACTATCTCGCCGGGAAGGACCTCTACGTCACCGACGGCTTCTGCGGCGCCAACGAAAAGACCCGCCGCTCGGTCCGCTTCGTGACCGAGTTCGCCTGGCAGTCCCACTTCGTCAAGAACATGTTCATCCGCCCGGGGTCCGAGGGGCTGAAAAATTTCGCCCCCAACTTCACCGTCTATAACGCCAGCAGCCTGCCCAACAAGAACTGGGAGCGCCACGGACTCAACTCCGAGGTCTTCATCATCTTCAACATCGAGAAGAACGTCGCCATCATCGGGGGCACCTGGTACGGCGGGGAGATGAAGAAGGGCATCTTCACCATGATGAACTACTGGCTGCCGCTGCAGGGGATTCTCTCCATGCACTGCAGCGCCAATGTCGGCAAGGGCGGCGACGTGGCCATTTTTTTCGGCCTTTCCGGGACCGGCAAGACCACCCTGTCGGCCGATCCGGAGCGGGCGCTGATCGGGGATGATGAG
>JBFHXN010000031.1:0-12440 GCA_041598955.1 Desulfuromonadales bacterium
CAGGGGCGTTTCCACCATGTCGGTCGGATGGACGGTGGGAACGCTGCGCTTATCCCACCCTACAGGGCAGGGAGCTGCCTACATGTGGATCGCCTCTCCGCCGGCAGCCAGGGCCGCTTCCTTGAAGGCTTCGGCGAGGGTTGGGTGGGCGTGGCAGGTGAGGGCGATGTCGGCCGTGCACCCCTCGAAGGCCATCACCGCCGTCGCCTCTGCGATGAGCTCCGAGGCCCGGGGGCCGACGATGTGGACCCCCAGGAGCCGCCCCCCCTCCTCGGCGGCCAGGACCTTGACGAACCCCTCCGTCTCGTCGAGGCAGCGGGCCCGTCCGCTCGCCATGAAGGGGAATTTGCCGACCCGGTAGGCGACTCCCGCCTCCCGGAGCGCCTCCTCGGTGCGCCCCACGGAGGCGATCTCCGGGTGGGTGTAGATCACCCCCGGGATGAGGGGGTATTCGACGGAGGTCTTTCGCCCCTCCATCCGCTCGATGCAGGCCACCCCCTCCTCCATGGCCTTGTGGGCCAGCATCGGTCCGGGTATCAGGTCGCCCACGGCGTAGACCCCGGGAACCGAGGTCTGGTAGTCCTCGTCGACCTTCACCCGCCCCCTGTCGTCGAGCTCGAGGCCGGCCTCGGCGAGCCCTTCGGAGGCGGGCCGACGGCCGACGGCGACCAGAACGCGGTCTGCGTCGAGTCTCTCCGTTTTTCCCTTCTCCCCCTCCAGGTTGAGCCGGACCTTGCCCCCCTTCGCTTCCCCCCCCGTCACCCGGGTGGCGAGGTGGAACTCCATCCCCTGCTTGCCGAGGGCCTTGGAGAGCACTTCGACCGCCTGCGGGTCGCTGTGGGGGAGAAGGGCGGGGAGGGCCTCGATGACGGTGACCTTCGAACCGAGGCGCAGCCAGACCGAGCCGAGCTCCAGGCCGATGTAGCCCCCCCCGACGACCACCAGGTGCCCGGGGACCTCGGTGAAGGCGAGGGCTTCCCGGGCCCCCACCACGCGCTTGCCGTCGAAGGGGAGATCGGGCAGTTCCACCGGAAGGCCTCCCATGGCAAGGAGCACCCGGCGGCTCTTGAGGGTCTGCTTCTTCGACTCCCCTCCGGAGACCGTGACCCGGTGCTCTTTCCCTCCACCGGCGGGCTCCAGGTGTCCCCGCCCCTGCACCAGGGTGATGGAGTGCTTTTTGAAGAGGGAGGCGATCCCTCCGGTGAGGCGCTTGACGACCCCGTCCTTGCGCTTCAGCAGGGCAGCCAGGTCGAGCCGGGGCGGGTCGATGAGGATGCCGTGCCCCGCGAAGCGGTCCCGGGCGAGGGCGAAGAGTTCGCTCGAGTCGAGGAGGGCCTTGCTCGGGATGCATCCTTCGTTGAGACAGACCCCTCCCAGGGTCGGCCTCTCCTCCACCACCGCCACGGACATCCCCATCTGGGCGGCGCGGATGGCGGCCACGTAGCCGCCGGGCCCCCCTCCGATGACGGTCAGGTCGTAGATCTGTTCAGCCATGGTTCCTCCGGTTGTATGGTTGCAAAGGGACGTTGAAGGACAAGGATGAGCCACCAAGCCACCAAGGCGCCAAGGAAAGCCGCCAGTTCACACACATTCGATAGAAAGGATCGGGAGGAAGTGCCTGGGTCTGTTCCAAAACCACGTGTGGCCTTGGTGTCTTGGCGTCTTGGTGGCAAGACTGGACTTGGGGGTTGAACCTGCCTCTCAGAGCTCCAGGAGCATCTCCTCGGGGTCCTCGATCAGTTCCTTGATCCTTTTGAGGAACTGAACCGCCTCGCGGCCGTCGATGAGGCGGTGGTCGTAGGAGAGGGCGAGGTACATCATGGGGAGGACCACGACCTTTCCCTCCCGCGCCACGGGGCGCTCCTGAATGGCGTGCATCCCCAGGACGGCGCTCTGGGGCGGGTTGAGGATGGGGGTGGAGAGGAGGGAGCCGTAGACCCCGCCGTTGGTGATGGTGAAGGTTCCCCCTTCGAGTTCGGAGAGGGTGATCTTTTTGTTCTGGATGCGCTCCACGAAGGCGGCGATCCCGCTCTCGATGGCCGCGAAGTCGAGGCGGTCGGCGTCGCGCAGCACCGGCACCACCAGCCCACGGTCGGAGCCGACGGCGATGCCGATGTCGTAGAAGTGCTGCTCGACCACCTCATCCCCGTCGATGCGGGCGTTGACCTGGGGGAATTCCTTGAGGGCCTCCACGGTCGCCTTGACGAAGAAGGACATGAAGCCGAGGGAGACCCCGTGTTTCTTCTTGAAGGCCTCCCCCTGCTTGCGCCGCAGGGCCGCCACCCGGGAGAGATCGGCCTCGTTGAAGGTGGTGAGCATGGCGGTCTGCTGGCGCACCGCCACCAGGCGCTCGGCGATCTTCTTGCGCAGGGGGGTCATGGGGCGGCGGGTGGTGCGGCCGCTCTCGTCCGCTTTTCCCCCGGGGGGCGCGGCTTCGGCGGTGGATTCCGGTGGGGTGGATTCCGCCGCCCCGGCGCTCCGCACGTCCTCGAGGGTGATCCGTCCTCCCCGGCCGCTCCCCGAGAGCCCGTCGAGGTCGATCCCCTTCTCCCGGGCGAGGCGTCGGGCGGCGGGGTTGACCAGAGGCGCGGCTGTGCCCTCGGACTTGCCCGGGGCTTCCCCGGTCTTTCCTTTCTTTTCTTTCGGCGGCTCTTCCTTCTCCTGCCTTTTCTTCTTCTCCTCTGTCTTTTTCGCCGGTTCCTCTTCGGAGGAAGGCTTCTTCCCCCCCGATTCCCCCTCCTCGATGGTGCCGATCACCGTGCCGACCTCCACGGTCTTCCCCTCGGGGATTTTGATCTTCAGGGTGCCGGAGGCATCGGCGGGGAGTTCCACGTTGACCTTGTCGGTTTCCAGTTCGCAGAGGATATCCCCCTTGCGGATGGTCTCCCCCTCCTTCTTGTGCCAGCGGGAGATGAGGGCTTCGTGGATCGATTCGCCGACTTCGGGGATCTTGATCTCCATGGAGAGCTCCGGTGGTGATGGGACGGGGGAGAGACCCCGTGCGGTTTACGGTTTCGATTTCGGGGAGGCGCCCAGGGCCTTCTCGACGAGGGAGTCCTGAACCTCCTTGTGGAGGCGGTGGGAGCCGACGGCCGGCGCCGCGGCTTCCTCGCGCCCGACGTACTCGGGCTCGGCGCCCAGGATTTCGGCGAGGCGGGGGCGCAGAAAGCTCCAGGCCCCCATGTTGGAGGGCTCTTCCTGGACCCAGCAGAAACGCCGGGCCCCGGTGAAGGGGGAGAGGGACTCGGCGAGAAGGTCGGTGCGCAGGGGGTAGAGCTGCTCGAGGCGCAGGATGGCGAGGTCCTCCCGGTCCCCACCGTCGAGGGCCCCTATCAGGTCGTAGTAGATCTTGCCGCTGCAAAGGAGCAGGGTCTTGACCTTCTCGGGGGGGCCAGTGGTGACAAGGACCTCCCGGAAGCCCCCGGAGGAGAAATCCTTCAGCTCCGAGACGCAGCCGGGGTGGCGGAGCAGGCTCTTGGGGGTGAAGACCACCAGGGGGCGGCGGAAGCTCTGGCGCACCTGCCGGCGCAGCAGGTGGAAGAGCTGGGCGGGAGTGCTCGGGTAGGCCACCTGGAGGTTGTGCCCGGCGCAGGCCTGAAGAAAGCGCTCGATGCGGGCACTGGAGTGCTCGGCCCCCTGCCCCTCGTAGCCGTGGGGGAGGAAGAGGACCAGGCCGTTGGATCGGTCCCACTTGCTGATGCCGCTGACGATGAACTGGTCGATGATGACCTGGGCGCCGTTGGCGAAGTCGCCGAACTGCGCCTCCCAGATGACCAGGTCGTGGGGGGACTCGAGGCTGTAGCCGTACTCGAAGCCGAGCACCGCCGCTTCGGAGAGCATGCTGTCGAAGACGCGGAAGGCGGCCCCTCCCTCGGCCACGGCCGCCAGGGGGACGCAGGCCTTTTCCGTTTCGGCGTCGTAGAGGGTGGAGTGGCGCTGGCTGAAGGTCCCCCGACGGGAGTCCTGCCCCGAGAGGCGCACGGAAGTCCCCTCGGAGAGCAGGGAGGCGAAGGCGAGAGACTCCCCCGTGGCCCAGTCGATCCCCTTCTCCTCCCGGAGGGTGTCGAAGCGCCGCCTGAGCAGTTTTTCAACCTTGGGATTGGGGGCGAAACCCTCGGGAATGGCGGTCATCCGCTCCCCCAGGGCCAGGAGCTTCTTCCGGGGGAGGGCCGTCTCCACCGGCTCGCCGGACCAGTCGCGGCGGATGTCGCTCCACTTCCCCCGGTGCCCCCGGTCGAGGCTGCGGGGTTTCTTTCCGAGAGCCCCCTCCAGCGCGGCGTCGATTTGGGAAGCCATCTCCTCCACCACCTTCTCCTCCAGACCCTCCTCGACGAGACGCTGGGCGTAGACCTCGTGGACGGTCGGGCGGCTCCTGATCCGCTCGTACATCAGGGGCTGGGTGAAGTAGGGCTCGTCCCCCTCGTTGTGGCCGTGGCGGCGGTAGCAGATGACCTCCAGGACCACGTCCCGGGCGAAGCTCTGGCGGTAGTCGAGGGCGAGCTCGGCGGCGAAGAGGGCCGCTTCCGGGTCCTCGCCGTGGACGTGGAAGATGGGGACCATGAGCATCTTGGCGACGTCGGTGGCGTAGCGGGTGGAGCGGGCGTCGGCCGGAGAGGTGGTGAAGCCGATCTGGTTGTTGAGGACGATGTGCAGCGTCCCCCCGGTGCGGTACCCCTCGAGCTGGGAGAGGTTGAGGGTCTCGGGGACGACCCCCTGCCCGGCGAAGGCGGCGTCGCCATGGATGAGGACCGGGAGTACCCGCCGCTCCCCGTCCCTGCCGTAGTAGTCCTGTCGGGCCCGGCTCTTCCCCTCGACCACCGGATCGACGGCCTCGAGGTGACTGGGGTTGGAGGCGAGGGTGAGGTGGAGGGGGTGCTCGCCGAGGGGGGTCTCGTCGGTGGAGAAGCCCTTGTGGTACTTGACGTCCCCCTCGCCGACGAAACCGGCCTCGAGGTTGTCGGCGAACTCGGCGAAGATGTTCTCCAGAGGCTTGCGGAAGATGTTGGCGAGGACGTTGATCCGGCCCCGGTGGGCCATCCCCAGGACCAGGTCCCTCACCTCGAGGCGGTTGGCCTTGCGCACCACGGCGTCGAGCAGGGGGATGAGGGTCTCCCCCCCCTCCAGGGAGAACCTCTTCTGGCCGAGGAACTTGCGATGGAGAAACTGCTCGAAGAGGGCCGCCTCCATGAGCTTGCGGAGAATCTCCCGCCTCTGCCCGAGGTCGAGGGAGAGGCGGTTGCGCACCGGCTCCATCCGGTCGATGAGCCACTGGCGCTCACCCGGTTCCTGGATGTGCATGAACTCCACCCCGATGGAGCGGCAGTAGGTCTGCTGGAGGGTGTCGAGGATCTCCCGCAGGGTGGCGCTCTTCTTCAGAAAACGCCGGGTGTGGGAGGTGCGGTCGAGGTCCTCCTCCCCGAGGCCGAAGGCGGAGAGGTCGAGAAGGGGATGGCTGATGGGGCAGGGGGAGAGGGGGTCGGTGCAGGCCAGAAGGTGCCCGATGTCGCGGTAGCGGTAGATGAGGGACTGGACCGCCGACTGTTTGTGGGCCAGCGCGGCGTCGACCCTTTCCGGCCCGGCGGGTGACTGCCCCAGGTCGAAGCCCCGGAAAAAGAGCTGCCACTCGAAGGGGAGGGACCCGGGGTCCTTTTTCCAGAGCTGGTACTGGGCCTCGAGGAACTCGGGGCTGATGTTGTGCTCGAAGCTCATGGGCGGTTATCCGGAAGGGGGGGAAGAGAAGGCGGAGCCCTCTGTCAGGGCCGTCGGCGGACCGGGGAAGTATAGCAAGGGGGGGCAGGGCTGGCAAACGATCCTTGCCGGGGAAGAAGGGCAGGGTTGGTCATAATTTGAGGGGCCTCAAGCCCCGGGCCAGGCAGACCACGGCCAGGGCGGCGAGGAGGTGCTTGAGAGTGTGGCCGCTGGCCAGTTCCCCCGTCAGGGCGAAGAGGGGACGGTCGAGGGCCTCGGCCAGGGTGGCCAGCATAAAGAGGAGCAGGGCGCTCCACCAGGGGCGGTCCCGTCCGGGGGCCGGACGCAGCAGGAGCAGCAGGGGGAGGAGCAGGACGGGGAGGAAGTGGACGACGCCGTAGGGGCGCAGGTCCCCCCGGCCGACCCCTTCGGTCAGAATCCAGAAGAGGACGCTTCCGACCCCGAGGAGGACTCCGGGGAGCACCAGGGCACGGCCCATGCGGGAGCCGAGGCGCTCCGCGATCAGGGCGCAGGGGAGGGCGGCGAAGGCCGCGGCCATGGGGAGGCGGTCCCAGAAGAGGCTCTGGTTTTCGGGGGAGAGGTGATACCAGGCCGAACCGGGTCCCACCAGGGCCACAGAGAGAAAGAAGGCGGCCCAGGGGAGCTTCGGGGCACCGTCGGGGAGGGAAGCCCGAGCCAGGGCGGCGAGGCCGTGGAGCCCGGCGAGGGTGAAGGCGAAGCTCGAGAGGAGGTTGAGGCCGTTGGGGAGCCCGAGCAGGCGGCGGCCGTCGGCGAAGCGGTGGTAGGCCGGGTCCTGGGGGATGGGGGGGAGAAAGGCCGCCGCGAGAAGGCCGGCCAGGGTGACGGCGAGGAGGATCCAGCCGGTGCTGCGGCGGCTCATGGGAGGCACGGGCCCCTTCTCCCGCTCAGGCCTTCCGGACCGGGGGGCGCCCCGGTTCCGGGAGGGGGGTCTTGCACCCCTGGGCGTCGACCCGCACGAAGGTCACCTGGGTGGTGAAGACCCGCTGCTCCTCGCTCCCCCCCGGCTCGTCGGCGAAGACCTCGATCCCGTAGGTGGCCGAGGTGCGCCCCCGGCCGGCGGGGAGGATGCCGAAACGGAGGATGGAGCCGTTTTTCACCGGATGCTGGAACTGGATGTGGTCCATGCCGATGGTTACCAGGGTGCACCCCGGGTACTCGCGGGAGGCGACGAGCCAGGCGAATTCGTCGACCCACTTGAGAAGCTGGCCGCCGAAGAGGTAGCCATGGTGGTTGAGGTGTTCGGGGCGCACAAGGGCGAAGGTGTCCATGGAGCTCTCAGGCCTCGGGGGTCAGGGGGTGGTCGGTGTGGGCGCCGGGGGAGAATTCGAGCACCTCCTCGATGCGCACCACCATGCGGGAGCGCACCTGGGGGAGCCCAGGCTCCTCCATCCGGGGAGCGTAGCCGTTCAAGATGGCCACGGCGGAGGTTTTTTCCACCACCCCGGTGAATTGGTAGCCATGGCCGCTGGAGTGGTCGATGATCGCCAGGGCGACCCGTGGGTTGCCCGCCACGTTGGAGAGGGTCTTGCGGCAGAGCCAGGCTTCGAAGACCAGATGGTTGGAGTCGGGGACCCGCAACCCCCGGCCGGCGGCGAGGTGGGGCTGGCCGTCGGCGTCGGTGGAGGCCACGAAGGCCTGGTCCACCTCCTCGATGAACGCCTTCATCCGCTTCCAGATCATGGGCCTTCCCCCCCTTCCTCCTCGAGGGTGTCGAGGTAGCGCTCGGCCAGGATGGCCGCCATGCAGCCGCTCCCCGCGGCGGTGATCGCCTGCCGGAAGTGGGGGTCCTGGACGTCTCCCGCGGCGAAGACTCCCGGGATGGAGGTCTCCGCGCCGTTGCGGGTGAGCAGGTACCCCTCCTCGTTCATCTCCAGGGCCCCCTCGAAGAGGGAGGTGTTGGGGGTGTGGCCGATGGCGATGAAGAGACCGTCGCAGGCGAGCTCCTCCTCCGTGCCGTCCTGGAGGCTGCGCAGCTTCACCCCCCTCACCCCGGAGGCGTCCTCGAGGATTTCCGTGACCAGGGTCTCCCACCGGAAGGTGATATGACGGTTGTTCAGGGCGCGCTTCTGCAGCGGGGGGGAGGCCCGCAGGCTCTCCCGGCGGTGGACGACGGTGACCTTGCGGGCGAAGCGGGTGAGGAAGACGGCCTCCTCCATGGCGGTGTCGCCGCCGCCGACGACCACCACCTCCTTGTCCTTGTAGAAGAAGGCGTCGCAGGTGGCGCAGACCGAGACCCCGCGGCCGTAGAGCCCCCATTCGTTGGGCAGGCCGAGCATCTTCGGGGAGGCGCCGGTGGAGATGATCAGGGTGCGACAGCGGTAGAGCTCCTCGCCGACCCAGACCCGGAAGGGGGGCTCCGAGAGATCGACGCGGGTCACCTCCCCCTCCACGAATCGAGTGCCGAAGCGGCGGGCCTGCTCCTCCATGCGGTTCATCAGCTCGGGCCCGTCGATCCCTTCGACGAAGCCCGGGTAGTTTTCGATGACCGTCGTGGTGGTCAGCTGCCCCCCGGGCTGGATGCCGTGGATGAGCACGGGGCAGCAGCGGCTGCGGGCGGCGTAGATGGCGGCGGTGAGGCCGGCCGGGCCGGAACCGAGGATGAGGGTTTCGAGGATGTCAGCGGGGCCGGTCATGGAGCGCCTCCTGGAACTGTTCACGGGCGTGGTAGGAGGACCTGACCAGGGGGCCGGCCTCCACGTGGCTGAAGCCGAGGCGCAGGCCGATCTCCCGCAGCTCGGCGAACTCCTCGGGGGGAAGGTAGCGGGAGACGGGGAAGTGGTCCCGGCTGGGGGGAAGATACTGCCCGAGGGTGAGCAGGGTTACCCCGGCCTCTCGCAGGTCGCCCAGGGCGGCGATGATCTCCCCGCGCCGCTCCCCCATCCCCAGCATCAGTCCCGACTTGGTGGCAAGCCCCGGAGCGAGCTCCCGGCAGGCCGCCAGCAGGTCGAGGGAGCGCCGGTAGCCGGAGCCGCCCCGCACCTGGGGATAGAGCCGGGGGACGGTCTCCAGGTTGTGGCCGAGGATGTCGGGGCCGGCGGCGAGGATGGCCGCCAGGGCCTCGCGGTCCCCCGCCAGATCGGGAATGAGCAGCTCCACCCGGCAGCCGGGGGTGGCCCGCCGCAGCTCGGAGGTCAGGCGGGCGAACTGGGAGGCACCGCCGTCGGGGAGGTCGTCCCGGGTCACCGAGGTGATCACCGCGTGGTCGAGGCCGAGTTCGGCCACGGCCGAGGCCACCCGGGCCGGCTCCTCCGGGTCGGGTGGGAGGGGGGAGCCGGCCTGCACGTTGCAGAAGCGGCAGTCCCGGGTGCAGCGATCCCCCAGGATCATGAAGGTCGCCCTCCCCTGGCTCCAGCACTCCCCCTGGTTGGGGCAGGCGGCGCTGCGACAAACCGAATGGAGCCCACCTTCCCGATGGAAGCGGTCGATGCGGGCGTATTCCGGACCGCCGGGGAAACGGACCTTAAGCCAGGCAGGTTTTCTCGACAGGGGCGGTTTCATACTCTCCCGTGTGCTCCATGGAAAAGACCTCGGAAAAGGCGCGAACCACCTCGCCGGCCGCCTCGGAAAGGGGGACGGGTCGGCCGAGGAGCCCCTCCAGGGAGGTCATGGAAACCCCCCGCAGGCCGCAGGGGACGATGGCGTCGAAAGGGCCCAGATCGTCGGCGACGTTCAGGGCAAAGCCGTGCCAGGCCACCCAGCGGCGCACCCCGATGCCGATGGAGGCGATCTTCTCCCCCCCGACCCAGACGCCGGTGCGTCCCGCGGAGCGCTCCGCCCTGACGCCGAAGGCGGCCAGGGTGCGGATGAGGACCTCCTCCAGGGCCCGCAGGTAGCGGTGGAGATCCCTCCCCAGGGGGGTGAGGTCGACAATGGGGTAGCCGATCAGCTGCCCCGGGCCGTGGAAGGTGACGTCTCCGCCGCGACCGGCCTCGACGCAGTCGATCCCCCGGGCCGAGAGGGTTTCGGGGGAAAAAAGCAGGTGTTCGGTGCGGCCTCCCCGGCCGAGGGTGACCACCGGCGGATGTTCGAGCAGGATCAGGACGTCATCGGGGTCCGAGGATCTGCTTTCGAGCAGGGACTCCTGCAGGGCGAGCCCCTCTCGAAAAGCAAGGCGCCCCGGCAGGAGGGTGCGGAAACCCCTCCCTGGGGGCGCCTCGGAGAAGGGGGGTCCGGGCACGGTCAGTCCTGCCAGTGGATGCAGGAGACGGGGCAGCTGTCGATCGCCTCCTGGATCTTCTCCTCCGGCGCCCCGGCGGGCTCGTAGACCTCGGCCAACCCGTCGTCGTTGTTCTTGAAAACCTCGGGGACCAGATCAACGCAGAGGTTGCAGCTGATGCAGACGTCCTGGTCGACGTAGGGGGTTCGGGCCATAAATCGGGTCCTTTCAAAGCTTCTCGAAGTTCGACTTGTCGGCTCCGCAGAGGGGGCAGACCCAGTCGGAAGGCAGGTCGGCGAAGGGGGTGCCGGGGGGGATGTCGCTGCCGGGGTCTCCCTCGGCGGGGTCGTAGATGTAGTCGCAGATGGTGCAGCGGTACTTGTCCATTGAAGCCTCCCTCTGGAGAAAAAGTGAAGGCGCACGGATGTGCGCCCCACTCATTCTAGTCGATTTTAACCTGCTGGCAAGGCGCCTATTCGGTGGCCACGGGGGGGCGCACCATGGCCCGCTCGGGGACGATCTTGACGAACCGGGAGCGGCACCGGGAGAGAACCCCCTGGAGCCAGTCGGCCTCCTCGGTCTGGTTGGAGTGGAGCAGTTCCCGGTGGTAGATCAAAAGCAGCTCCTCGACCTGGCCGATATCCTCCTCCTCGAGGTCCCTGATCTCCACCTTGGCCCCCCGGGCGAGCCGCAGGCGCAGGGCGTCCCGGTTCATCCCCATCTCGAGGTCGAGGTGGCAGTAGACGACCCCGCCGGTCATCCCCGAGCAGAGCCAGGGGCCGGGGTCTCCCAGGACCACCACCCGTCCGGCGGTCATGTATTCGAAGGCGAACCCCTTGAGGTTGGCGCGGGGGGCGAGGCTCCCCGAGGCGTCCTCGAGGGGGCGCAGGATTCGGCCGCCCAGGACCACGTCGGCCCCCGAGAGACGGATGCAGGTCCGGCTGTCGGCGTCACCCTGGATGATGAATGTTCCTCCCTGGGCGCCGTAGGCGAGCCCCTTTCCGACGGCCCCTCCGACCCGGACCCCGTTGCGGTTCTCCCCCTTGAGCACCACGATTTTCCCCCCCAGGGCGCACTTGCCGACGCCGTCCTGGGCCCCCCCCTCGACCCGGATGTTGATCCGGGGGACGTTGAAGGCGGCCAGGCCGTTGCCGGGGATGGAGCTGCGCCGGAAGTGGAGCAGCACCTCGGGCTGGGAGCCGTAGCGCCCCTCGGTCTTCCCCCGGGTCATGCTGCCGGAGAGGTAGGTGCCGATGGCGCGGTCGGAGCTCGAGACGTGGTGGTCGTCGTAGCGCACCCTCTCCTCGCCGGCGTCGAAGGCCTGGGTGACCAAAGTGGAAATGAGAGAGGTGAGGTAGTTGAGGGGCTTTCGGATGATGCGCACCTTGCCTGACCCCGGCGGGTGGATCTCCGCCTGGATGGGGGCGATCAGGGCCGAGAGGTCGAGGCGATCCTGGCCCCGGTTCTGCACCAGCAGGTCGGCCCGTCCGACCAGGTCCTGGGTGCGATGGAAGCCGAGCTTGGCGGTGAGGCCGCGGATTTCCTGGCCCAGGGCCCTGAAGAAGGTGGTCTCGTAGATGATGCCGTTCTCCAGCACCCGGGGGACGAAGCGTTTCATCCCCCGGCTCGCCGCCTCCTCGGCGGTCTTCACCTGGGTGGCGATGCCGACATGGCAGGTGTCGAGGTGGCAGCCCCGGCAGGCGGTGCAGCCGATGATCACCATGGCCATGGTCCCGAAACCGACCCGGTTGGCCCCCAGGAGCATCAGTTTCACCACGTCGCGTCCCGTGCGGGCGCCCCCGTCGGCCCAGATCTCCACCTTGTGCCGCAGGCCGGCTTCGGCCAGGGCTCTGTGCGCTTCGCGCACGCCGATCTCGGCGGGGAGGCCGACGAACTTGATGGCGTGCTTGCGGGCCGCCCCCGTGCCGCCGTCGTAGCCGCTCACGGTGATGATGTCGGCGCCGGCCTTGGCAATGCCCAGGGCGATCGTCCCGATGCCGGCCACGGCGGGGACCTTGACGGAGATTCGCGCCCGGGGGTTGGCGGTGCGCAGCTCCTCGATGATCTGGGCCAGGTCCTCGATGGAGTAGATGTCGTGGTTGTTGGAGGGGGAGATCAGGGCCACCCCGGGCACGGCGTTGCGGGCCGCGGCGATCATCTCCGTGACCTTGAAGCCCGGCAGGTGCCCCCCTTCGCCGGGCTTGGCCCCCTGGCCGACCTTGATTTCGAGAAAGTCGGCCGAGTTGAGCAGGTCCATGTGGACCCCGAAGCGCCCCGAGGCGATCTGCTGGCCCCGGTTCTTGCGGTACTTGCCGAGCATGTCGGCGATTTCCCCCCCCTCGCCGTTCATGCAGACGATGTTGAGGCGCCGGGCGGCCTCGGCGTAGATGCGGTAGGGGGTCTCCCCCTGGGAGCCGAAGCTCATGGCGGAGATGAGGATCGGCAGGTCGTGGTCGCCGACCCGGGCATCGACCTCCTCGGGGTCGACGGAGAGCTCCTCGGTGAAGCGGAAGTCGGTCAGGTGCCGCAGGGCCAGGGGATGTTCGGTCTCGAA
>JBFHXN010000032.1:0-12357 GCA_041598955.1 Desulfuromonadales bacterium
ACTCCGAGGTAATCTCGATCCCCTTACAGAGTGAGCGGTAAACGGGGCAGGCGTTTTGGTGGATGCGGTGGACCCGTTCGATCGCCTCCTGTTGGGAGGCCTCGGCGGTGAGGTGGTAGGTGACATGGATGCGGCGGATGATCAGGACCTTTTCCTCGGCCTCGATCTCGCCGCGCACTTCGGACCAGAGGCGTCCTCCTCCGGCTGGGATGTGACGCGCTTCCAGCGCGCCGGCAAAGGTGCCGGTCATTCAGCCGCCGGCCGCCGCCACCACGTAGTCGAGGGTGGTGGCATGGGGCTCCCTGATCTGGTCGGTGCTCAGGCCGTAGTGCTCGGCCACAGGACCGTGGACACCGAAGTGCACCGGCTCCTTCTCTGCCGGAAGCCAGGCCAGGCGGTCGGGCCCCTCCCTGCGCTCGATTCGGACCTGGGAGACGTAGACGGTCTCTTTCGTTTTCATGGGAACCTCCTGGAGTAGGTGGGGCTGAAAGGGGGTCTGTTCCCTTCTATTCATAACCTTCCAGGGCGGATTATCAAGGAGGAGGGGGTGGGCAGTTCCGAGCGGGCGGTTGAATCACGGACGGAACAGGACAAAAACTGTCGGGGTGATAGACTCTCGACGGGGCCGAATCCCGGTTTGAAGCCTCCTTGTTGTTTAGCATGAAAATTGCTTTAACCCGCCATGCCCGAAACGGGTCCCGGTGGGCCGGGTCTTTCGAGGTCCGCTCCAACGGAAGGTGACAACCTGCAGGGGAGGAGAGACAGAGATGCGCGAAGCGAGGCTGGTCCTGATGATGCTCGCGGCCCTTGGGCTGCTCCTTGGGGGGTGTGCCCCCAAGATCTACGGCACGGTGCAGCTGGTCGACCCCAACATGAAACCGGTGGTCGGTGAGAGCCCCGCCGGGACGGTGGTCAACATGATCAACACCACCGCCGCCCTGGAGAAGGCTTCCACCTCGGCCACCGTGGACGAGAAGGGGAAGTTCGAGTCTCCCGAAAAAGGGGTCGGCCCCGGAACCTGGAAGGTCGAGGTGGGGCGGATCGGCTACGTGACGGAAACCGTCACCGTGGAGATCGGCGGCCACACCCGCAAGGAGCTCGACATCCGCCTGCGCAAGATCGTCGAGGGACAGCGGCGATCCATCCAGGGCTCCCGCTCCGACGAGGACAAGATCATCAACCCCGGGGAAGTCAACATCCAGCCTCCCATGATGTAGGGTTCCCGGCCCGTCCCATTCCGTTTTCGCCCGCTTCGGCCAAGGAGCGGGCGTTCCCGTGTCCCACAGGAGGAAGGTCCCATGCTGAATCGCACCGGCAAACGGCTTCTCTGGGTGATGGTCGCCCTGTTTCTGGGCGCCTGTTCCAACGAGGTTCCCCTCGATGTCGAAGTTCGGGCCACCTTGGACGGCCAGGTTGCTCCCCAGGCCCGGGTTTCCATCGACGGCGTCGAGGTCGGACTCACCGACGCCTCGGGAAGCCTCTCCAAAAGCCTCTCCCGGGAGCCGGGGGTCGAGGTCCGGATCGCCGTGGCGATGGACCGCGCCGGCTACCGGATCGCACCCTGGGAAGGGGCCTTCGTGGTCCGCAATCCGGCCAAGGGGCAGGTGCTCCGCTATCCCCTGGAGGCGGCCCTGACCTCGACCCGCTACGTGACCCTGGCGGTGACGGAGGCAGGGGCACCCCTGGAGGGGGCCCTCGTCGAGCTCAACGGGGAAAAGGTGGCCGAGACCGACCTGCGCGGCGAGGCCGAGGTGACCATCCCCGCCGAGGTCGGCAAGGGGCTGCGGCTGGAGGTGAGCAAGAGCGGATACGGCGGTTGGAAGAAGACCCTCAAACCCGAGGCGGGGGACCGGGTGGAGGCCGTTCTCAGCAAGGAGGCCCGGCTGAACGTCTCCGCCCTGACCGAGGAGTACGGTCTCGCCGTGCGGATGCCCGGCGTCTCGGTGAGCGTCGACGGGCGCCGGGTCGGCAAGACCGACAGCAAGGGGAACTACACCTACGTCTATACGGGCGAGCCGGGCAAGAAGGTCCGGGTCACCCTCTCCGCCCCCGGCTCCCTCCCCGCCCAGTGGCAGGGGAGCGTCACCCTGGAGGGGGAGAAGAGCCTGCAGCGCTATTTTTACCCGGCGTCTCCCAAGCCGATCCGCGCCGCGGTCTACGGCTACGTGAACAACACCCCCACCGAGGATCTCTCGGGAAGCCTGCGGAGTCTCGAGGACGGGGTGGCGGTCAACCTCTACAGCTATCTCGGCTTCAAGGAGGTCCCCCGGGAGAAGGCCCAGGAGGAGATCCGCAAGGCCAAGCTCAACGTCGACCAGATCACCGCCAAGGGGTGGCAGGAGACCCGGCTTGCCCGCTCCGTCGACATGCTGCTGCTCGGCAGCGTGACCAAGGACGAGCGGGGCTTCACCATCGAGACCAAGGTCTTCACCTCGGCGGGGCGGCTGATCCTGAGCCAGATCAACACCGCCCGGCGGGAGCGGGACATCCCGGGAACCGCCCGGGAGATCGCCCAGGCCGTCCTCGCCCGCTTTCCCTTCGAGGGGACCATCCTCGCCGTGGAGGGGGAGCGCTACCAGATCAACCTCGGCAAGGCCGATTACCGGATGGAGAAGGGGATGGAGCTTGCCCTGATGAGCCCCGTCCTGGACGGCTCCGGCAAGGTGAAGAAGTTCGAGGACATCGGCACCTTCCGCGTCAAGAAGACCGAGGCGAGCGCCTCCTGGGGCGAGGTGGTGGAGCTCAAGGGGGGCGCGGCGCCGGCCGTGGGTGACCGCGTGGTGCGGCGCCTTCAGCTGGAGGAGGAGCGCAAGGCCACGGGGACCTCCTTCGTCCTGCAGGCCAGCGGCGGGGTCGCCCCCGACGTGGTTCCCCTGCGGGGGGTGAACATCTACCTCGACGACCAGTGGATGGGGAGCACGGGAGCCGACGGCACGGCCGAAGTCCCCGTCAAGCTGGGGAAGAAATACGACCTGCTCCTCTACCGGCACGGCTACCAGAAGATCGGGGAGCGGCTGAAGGTGGAGAAGAGCGGCGATCGGCGCCCCTTCGTGCTGGCCGCCAACAACGCCCTCTTCAAGGTGGAGACCGATCCCGCCGGGGCCGAGATCCTTCTGGACGGCACCTCCCTGGGGCGCACCCCCCTGGCCGAGGGGAAACCGGTTCCCTTCGGCTTCCACACCCTGCGCCTCGCCCTGGGCGGCGACTACCGCGACTGGGAGGAGGTCCTGGAGTTCAGCCAGCGGGTGGAGGACTACACCGGGCCCAGACGTATCACCCTCTACAAGGATTACCTGCGCCTGGGCCGGGAGGCCGAAGGGAAGGGGAGCGTCGAGGGAGCCATCGCCGCCTACGGCGCGACGGAGAGCGCACATCCCGATTACTCCCTGGCCCGCCAGGCCCTGGCTCGGCTTTACATGGACGAGAAGAAGGATTTCTCGGGGGCCATCCGGGAGTTCGAGAACGTGCTCGCCCTGCCCCAGAACCAGCAGCTGATTTTCAAGCAGTTCGCGGTGACCTATACCAACCTCGGCCATGCCTATTACGAGCGGGGGAACGCCCGGCTCCAGCAGGACAGGGAAGGGGCGGCCCAGGATCTGGCCAAGGCCGTGCAGAACCTGCAGGTGGCCAAGCAGAATACCCGCTTCTTCCCCTCCGAGGCCTTCGACGAGGCGGTTCACGACACCTACTATTACCTGGCCCTGGCCACCCACAAGATCTACCTGCTCACCCGCAAGGAGAACATCCAGGAGCGGGCTGACCAGGCCTGGCGGGAATACTTCGACTTCTTCCCCAAGGCCCTGGAGGGGCGCCCGGCTTTCGAGTCCCTGCGCGAGGCGGGCCGCCAGTACTGGGCCCAGGTCAAGGGGTGAGTCGACCGGCCGTGACCCCACTCCGTCGCCTCCCCAAGGGATTGGCCCTGGCGCTCTGCGCCCTGGCACTCCTTGCCCTCCCCGCAGCGGGAGCCGAGGACGCCCCGGTCGCCGTGCCGGCTGTCGTTCCGGGGGTGGAGCCGGCGGCTGCGCCCCCCCCGAATCCCGGCCCACGCCCATCCCCTTCAGCTCCTGCGGAAAAGGATGAGGAGCGAGCCCGGGTCGGTGCGGAGGGGGAGAAGGGGCCCGAGGCCCCCCCGGCGGAATCCGCCGAGACCCGCCCCGCCGGCATCCTCCCGGTCTCCCTGCGATCCCTGCTCCCCCTCGAGGTGGGGCGCAACGACCGCACCCCCCGGTGGGCCCCCGGCGGGGACCTGCTCTCCTTCGAGCGCAGCAGCGGGGAGCAGAAGGAGATTCTCCTCGCCTCGGCCGAGGGAGGCATCCTCCAGAGGGTCTACCTGCAGCCCGCCGAGGCGTCGGGGAGCGGCGTCGACCTGATCTTCCCAGGGCTCTTCGAGGAGGCGAGCTACAACGCGGGGCTGACCTTCAGTCCCGAGGGGCGCCGGTTTGTCTTCATGAGCAATGCCGGAGGAGGCAACTACGATCTCTATCTCGGAGAGAGAGGGGGGGAGGGGAGCCTGCGGCTGACCGACGACCCGGAAAAGGACGGCCATCCCGACTGGTCCCCGGCAGGGGACCGGCTGGTCTTTGTTTCCGGGCGCACGGGCAGGGCCGAACTTTTTCTCCTGGACCTTGCGACCCGTGCCCTGACCCCCCTCACCGGCGGGAAGGATTCGGGCAAGGCCTACCTCTACCCCCAATGGAGCCCCGACGGGGGGCGGCTGGCGGTGATGTACGGGGGGAACGAGAATCACGATATCTGGCTCCTCGAAGGGCCCGGGACTCCGGGGCAGCGCCTGCGTCCCCTCAGCCGGTGGCCGGGGGACGAGATTCGTCCCGCCTGGTCCCCCGACGGCCGCAAGGTGGCCTTCTACACCAACCACAACGCCGACAACGACCCCCGGATCTGGTCCCTGGCGGTGGCCTGGGCCGATCCCGACGACCCGGGGGGGGCAGAGGGGCAGGCGCGGGTGGTGGCCCGGGACGTCATCCCCGACGTGGAGCGGGGGCCCGCCTGGCTCCCCGACAGTCGGGGCCTGGTTTACATCCGGGACGACCGCCATGCCTACAATCCCCTCCATGTCGTCGATCTCGAAGGAGGGAACGATCTCCCCCTTCTGACGGATACCCGGATGAATCACGACGTGACCTGCTCGCCCGACTGGGTGCTCGCCTTCCGCGCCCAGGTGGAGCAGTGGGACCAGATCTTCCTGGCGACCCTCCCCCGGCCGCAGGAGCCGGCCACCACCGAAAGGTAGACCCATGTCCCGACTCTCGACCCTGCTTCTGGCCTCTCTTCTACTCACCGCAACGGTCGCTCTGGCGGCCAAGGACCCGGTGGAGAGCGGCGTCGAGTCTCTGCGGAAACATCGCTACGGCGAGGCGATCCGCCTTCTGGAACAGGCCCTTCCGGGCCTTCCCCCCTCGCGGCAGGGGGCGGCCCGCCTCGGTCTGGGGATGGCCTGCCTGGAGGAGGCCCGTCTCCATGGCAGGCTCCAACTCGCCGCCCGGCTCGTGCAGCGCGACTACCTGCAGAAGCTGGCCGCGACCAAGGGGAAGGAGAGGGGGAACCGCGTCGATCTCTTTCTGGCCGAGGCCCTGCTCGACGCCGGCGCCTACCGGGAGGCGGCCGACCGGTTCCGGCGCTTCGTCGCCGCTCAGGGGATCGGGAGCGAGGAGCGGGACCTGGCCCGGGTCGGCCTCGGCCTCGCCCTCCATTTCCAGGGGGACAAGGCCGGTGCGGAGGCGAGCTGGAAGGCCGTACGCAGCAAGTCCCCGGAGGTCGGGGCCGAGCTGGCCTGCGCCTACCTTCGGGCGGGGCTCAAGAGTCGCGACCCCCTGGCCCTTTTCGAAAAGGCCCTCGCGGCGGCGGGCCCCCGCCCCTCGCCGAGGCTGGTCAAGGCCGGGGCTTTCATCTACGCCGCCTCGGCCGCGCCGGAGAAGGGGCTCGCTCTGGCGGCCCGCGGCGACCTCGGGGCGCCGGCCGCCGAGGAGAGGCCGGGAACCCACAAGCTGCTGCGCTTCTACGACATCGCCCTCTACGAGGGGCTCTCCCGGCTCTACGCCGCGGCGGCCGCGGGACATCTCAAAAAGGCCAGGGAGGATGCCGCGACCCGGGAGGCGGCCGGTTTCTACCTCGGGCAGGCCCTGGCCTTCTCCGGGGCCTTCGCCGAGGCGTCCACGGTCACTTCCGAAACCCTCTCCGCAGCCCGACTTCCCAAGCCCCTGCTCGACCGGGCCCGGGTCCTGGAGTCTTCCCTCGCCTACCGGCAGGGGAAGAAGGGGGATGCCCTCCGCGGCTGGGAGGATCTGGCCCGCCGTCAGCCTCCCGTCCCCGAACTGCTCGCCGAGGTCCTTCTGGCCTGCGGGGATGTCGGCGCCGACTGCGCCGAGGCCCAGACCCGGGGGATCCTGCTGGCCGAGGCCGTCCAGGGGAGGAGGCTTCCGGAGCTGAGCCTCGCCCTCGGGGGAGGCGCTCTGTCGCGGGGGGATCTCCCGGGAGCTCTCAGGCACCTGGAGGCGGGACGGGACAAGAGCAACAAGAACCGCATCGAGTTCAACGACCCCCTGCTGCTCACCCTCCTTGTCGAGGGGTACTACCGCACCCTGCAGTATTCCGAGGCCCTGGAGATCCTCTTTGCCATGAGCAGCGAGTTTCCCGCGGTGCGGCAGCTTCAGGAGGCACTGCAGGGGGTCTATTCCATGGAACAGAAGAGCGCCGGGGACGTGAAGATTCTCTGATCGTCCCCCGACCCATGCGTCATCGATTCTTTCCCTGCGAGGAGGAGCATATGCAACGGTTCATCGGCAGGTGGTTCCTGGTTCTCTGCCTGACGGCAGTCTCCCTGTCCCCCGCCCTGGCGGCATCCAAGGGTGACGGCCGTCCCGACGGAGGCACCCTCAACTACGGCGAGTACGGCCGCCCGGCCACCCTCGACCCCATCACCAGCAACGACATGATCGCCCTGCGCATCAGCGAGCTGGTCTTCAACGGCCTGGTCGGCATCAACGAGCGGCAGGAGATCGTTCCCGAACTGGCCGAGCGCTGGGAGATCTCCGGGGACGGAAGGTCCTACACCTTCTACCTGCGAAAGGACGTGACCTGGCACCCCCGGGAAGGGGAGGAGCCGCGCCCTTTCACGGCCGACGACGTCCTCTTCACCCACCGGGTGATGATGCATCCCAGGACCATCACCCCCCTGAAGGTGCGCTACGAATTCATCGACAGCGTCGAGAGGATCGACGACGCCACGGTGCGCTTCGTGCTCAAGCGCCCCATCCTCAACGCCCTGGCCAAGTTCAGCTTCAAGGTCATCCCCCAGCACGGCCCGGCCCAGAAGGAGTTCCTCACCCGGGAGGACCCCTTCGTGCACCACCCCATCGGCACCGGCCCCTACCTCATCAAGAACATCACCGGCGACAACGAGGTGATCCTGGTGGCCAACGAGAACTATTTCAAGGGGCGCCCCCACGTGAGCAAGTTCGTGGCCAAGCCCTTTGCGGACCAGAACATCATGACCCAGGCCCTGATGTTCAACGCCATCGACATGATCGTGCTGGTCAATCCCCGGGACCTTCCCGAGATCCAGGGGGACCGCCGCTTCGTGCTGCAGCCCTACAACGCCCTGTCCTACTCCTTCTTCGGCTACAACATGCGCAACCCCCTGCTCGCCGACCGGCGGGTGCGGCAGGCCTTCTCCTACGCCGTCAACCGCCAGGAGATGCTCGACGCCTTCTTCAACGGCCAGGGGACCCTCATCTCCGGCCCCTTCGCCCCCGGAAGCTGGGCCTACAACCTCGACGTCCAGCCCCTGGGGTATGACCCCCAAAAGGCGGTGGCGCTGCTCGCCGAGGCCGGGTTCAAACCCGGCGCAGACGGGGTGATGGCCCGCGACGGGGAGCGGCTCGTCCTGACCCTCAAGGTCCCCATCGAGAAGGAGAGCGAGGCTGTCAAGAGGGTGGTCCTCGCCTTCAAGAACTACATGAAGAAGATCGGGGTCGAGGTCAAGGTAGAGTTCAAGGAATGGCTCGCCTGGAAGGAGGACGTCTTTCTCCGGCACGACTTCGACGCCATCTTCGCCTCCTGGGTCTTCGACGACTCGGCGGACATCTCCTCCCTCTTTCACGCCGCTGAGATCGGCCCCTGGAAGAACAACTTCGGGGCCTATTCGAACCCGGAGGTCGACAGCCTCATCGTGGAGAGCAAGCTGACCCTCGACCACGAGAAGCGCCGCACCATCTACCGCAAGCTTCACCAGGTGCTGGCCGAGGAGGCTCCCTACACCTACCTCTGGACCCTGACCAACTACGCCGCCTACCACAAGAAAGTGCGCCACGTGGCGATCCACCCCTACAAGTTCTTCTCCTTCGCCGACGCCTGGTATATCCCCGTCGAGGATCAGAAGTAGGCCGTCCTGTCGTCCATGGCCGGGCGGGTGCCCCAAGGGCTTCCCGCCCGGCCTCTTTCTCCGGAATCGATGAAACCTTCCATCCTGCGACCCATCCTCCACGCCCTGGCCCGGGAACTCGGCTCGACCCTGCTGCTTCTGCTGGGGGTGAGCCTGGTGGTCTTTCTCGTTCTCTACCTGGCCCCCGGAGACCCCTTTGCGGCCCTGCTCGAAGGGCACGCCGGAGGCGCCGCCGCGGGGGAGGGGGTTCGGGAGGCCCTGGGGGTTCCCAGGAGCTGGTACGGGCAATACCTGCTCTGGCTGGGGAAGATGCTGCGGGGGGATTTCGGAACCTCGGTCCGCTCGGGCCTTCCGGTGCTCCCCGAGATCCTCCGGGTGGGGCTCAACACCCTCGTTCTCACCCTCGGCGCCATGGCGGTGACACTCCTGGTGGCCGTCCCCATCGCCCTTCTGGAAGTCCGCCGGGGGGTCACCCCCCTGACCTGGCCCCTGACCCTTTTCGCCTACGTCATCTCGGCCCTTCCGGTCTTCTGGCTCGGGTACCTCGCCATCTATCTCTTCATGCACCAGTTCGGGCTCTTCCCTGTCCTCTCCGGCGTCTCTGGCGACCAGGAGCTGGGGTGGCTCTTCTTCCTGCTGCCGATCGTGGTGCTGGGTCTGGGCAACGGAAGCGTCGGGGAGGTGGTCCGTCACCTTCGGGAGGAGATGGGGCGGGTGCTGGGGGAGGACTATATCCGCACGGCCCGGGCCAAGGGGGCCTCGGTCTGGAGGCACGCCTTTCGCGAGGGGTTCCTGCTGCCGGTGAGCGAGATGGTCGCGGCGAAGATCCCTTTTTTGCTGGGGGGGGCGGTGGTGGTGGAGCAGGTCTTCAACTGGCCCGGGATGGGCCGGATGGCCTGGCAGGCCGCCCAGGACAGGGATTTCCCAGTCATCATGGGGATCGCCGTGGCCGCCGCCCTGCTGGTGCGCGGCGGGAGCCTGGCCCACCGGATGATCTATGTCAGCGTCAACCCCCGGGCCAGCAAGGAGTAGCAGGACGAACCCCGGGGTCAAGGGAGTTTTGATCGGCCCGGAGCCTTCCCATCCACGGGCCAACCGACAGGAGGCGGCAAGAGAACCGATGCAGCGTTACCGGCAGCAATCCCACGAGATCGGGGCCTTTTCCGACCTTCCCTTCTGGCGCAAGGCCGCCCCCCTCGATCTGTGTTACCTCGCCTTCGGACTGCTCGTCGTCCTGGCCGTGCTCGTCTCCTACCTCCTCGGTTTCTTCGGGTGGCTTCCCGTCGATCCCCAGGAGATGGACCTGGGGATGCTGATGGCGCCGCCCGGCTCGGAGGGGCATCCCCTCGGCACCGATTTTCTCGGCCGGGACATGCTCTCCCGCCTCATCCTCGGCATCCAGGCCTATTTCCTCCCGGGGCTGCTGGCCATCGCCATCGCTCTCACCCTCGGGACCCTCTTCGGGGTGCTCGCCGGCTACCGGGGGGGGAGGGCCGAATCGGCGGTGACCTACGGCTCCAACCTCATCGACTCCTTTCCCCGCCTGGTGCTCATCCTGCTGGTGGTGGCGGCCTTCAAGCCCGACATCTACTACGTCATGGTGATCGTGGGGCTCACCAACGTGCCTGCGGTGATCACCCTGGTCAAGGGGAAGATCCAGTTCCTGCGCCGCAAGAATTTCATCGAGGCCGCAACGGCCCTGGGGCTTCCCCTGCGCACCATCATCGGCAAGCACATTCTCTGGTACAACTGCCGCTCGGTGCTGGTCATCCAGGCCACCCTCGGCATGGCGGAGGCCATCCTTGTGGAAACGAGCCTGAGCTACCTCGGCTTCGGGGTCCAGGAGCCGACCCCTTCCTGGGGGAACATGGTGCAGTCCGGGGGGAACTACCTCCTTCAGGGGCATTTCTGGCCCTCCACGGCTCCGGCCCTGGCCATCCTCGTGACCATTCTCGGCTTCCATCTCCTGGGCGACGGCCTCAACAACCTTCTCGAGGTGCGGAAGGACCGATGACTCAACCCCCCGTACTCCAGATCGAAAACCTCCGTACCTACTTCTACTCCAGGAGCAAGGCGGCCTTCATCCGCTCCGTCGACGGGGTCGACCTGGAGATCGGTTCCGGCGAGACCCTCGGGGTGGTGGGGGAGAGCGGCAGCGGCAAGAGCATCACGGCCCTTTCGGTCCTGGGGCTGGTGAGCGGCGCCCCCGGGGTGATCACGGGAAAGGTCGGCTTTCGATCCCCCCGGATGCAGAAGAACCTTCTGCAGGATCTCGCAGAATTCGTCTCCCTGGATGAGCGGGACGGGCGGATCATGGGGGTTCAAAAAAAGGGCCCGGCCTGGCAGCGGCAGGTGGAGCGGGTTCTCTCGAAGGTGCGGGGAAGGGAGATCTCCATGATCTTCCAGGACCCCAAGGCCTCCCTCAATCCCTTTCTCCCCATCGGAGAGCAGATCGCCGAGGCGGTCCGGATCGGCTGCGGGGTCCGCAGCAAGGGGGAGGCGAGGGAGAGGGCCCTGCACTGGCTGGAGCAGGTGCGTATCGACTCCCCCCGCCTGCGCTACGACAATCACCCCTACGGCCTCTCCGGGGGGATGTGCCAGCGGGCCATGATCGCCATGGCCCTGGCGGCCGAGCCGACCCTGCTCATCGCCGACGAGCCGACCACGGGGCTCGACGCCACCATCCAGGCGCGCATCGTCGACCTGCTGGCCGAGCTGCGCTCCTCCCTGGCCATCACCACCCTTCTGATCAGCCACGACATCGAGGTCATCCGGAGGCTCTCGGACCGGGTGGCGGTCATGTACGGAGGCCGGGTGATGGAGTCGGGGCCGGCCAAGGCGGTCTTGGGGGAGGGAGACGACGGTAGGCACCCCTACACGGAGGCCCTTCTCGCCTCGGTCCCCAGCGAAGTGCAGATCCGGGAGAAGGGGGCCCTCCAGGCCATCGAGGGGGAGGTTCTCGACACCATCAATATTCCCAGGGGATGCCGTTTCCAGGGACGGTGCCGGAGCATGACCGAGGGGGTGAGGGGGAGGTGCCTGGAGGAGGAGCCCGAGCTCTTCGAGGTGACCCCTGGCCATCGGGTGCGCTGCTGGCTCAGGGAAGGCCGGTGAGGGAGAGGGGCATGCAGGAGACCATCCTCGAGGTGCAGAACCTCAAGAAATATTTTGTCCAGCGCCACGGCCTTCTGGCAGGCCTGGGGAGGGAGCGGCAGGTCATCCCCGCCGTGGACGACGTCAGCTTCTACCTCAGGCGGAACGAGACCCTGGGTCTGGTGGGGGAATCGGGGTGCGGAAAGACCACCGTCGGCAAGAGCATACTGCGTCTGACCAACCCCACGGCGGGCCGGGTCCTCTTCGCCGGGGAGGAGATCACCGGCCTCTCCTCCAGCGAATTCCGCCCCCTGAGGCGGCAGATGCAGATGATCTTCCAGGACCTCGATGCCGCCCTCAACCCCCGGGTGCGCATCCGCCAGACCCTTCGGGAGGCCCTTCGGGTCCATCACCGGCTCACGGAGGAGGAGGAGAACCGGAGGATCAGGGAGCTGCTCGATCAGGTCAACCTCAAGGAGGGGAAGCTGGGACACTTTCCCCACGAGCTCTCGGGGGGGGAGAAACGCCGGGTCGGGATCGCCCGGGCCCTCGCCGTGGGGCCGAAACTGCTGATCGCCGACGAGCCGACCAGCGCCCTCGATGTCTCCATCCAGGCCCAGGTGGTCAACCTGCTGCGGGATCTCCAGCGCCATCTCGGCCTCTCCTATCTCTTCATCTCCCACGACCTGCGCATCGTCGAGCTGGTCAGCCACAAGGTGGCGGTCATGTACCTGGGGCGCATCGTCGAGATGGGGCTCGCCGGGCGCATCGCCGGGGCCCCCCGCCATCCCTACACCCGCATCCTCTGGTCCTCCCTGGTCGAGAAGCAGAGCCGGGAAGCTTCAGGGGGAGCGGGCGGGGGA
>JBFHXN010000033.1:0-12351 GCA_041598955.1 Desulfuromonadales bacterium
CCGCTCTTCTGCAGGAGACCCTGCATGACCGCCGCCGCCAGCTTTGGAGCCTCAACCTCGCCCAGGGCGCCGCCGAACGACCCAAAGGGGGTTCTCAGGGCGTCCACCACGAAAACGTCTCTCATCTCTTCTCCTCCACTTGCCAAGGTTGGCTACAGAATATAGGCAGTTTACGTACAAGTCAAGCATTTCCAGAACGTGTTTTTACTGCTTCGAATCACAACCGCTTTCAGTCAAAAAACATTTGTATTATTATGCATTTGTATCCACAGTCATCTTTTTAAAGAGGTCGCCAGGGCTGGGGGCGCCAGGGATCTCCTGTTGTTTACGTAAAGGAATGGACCGGCCGCAAACGGAAAAAAGCGGGACAGCCTCCCGGCCGCCCCGCCATTCCCCCATGCCTCGTGCCCCTCAGAGCACCACCAACTCGTCCGGGTGCTCGGTCAGCTTGACCCCGCCCCCTTCGCCGACGGCGAAGGTGTTCTCGATCCCGACCACCCCGCGGCCCGGAAAAACGAATTTGGGCTCGATGGCGATGGTCTGGCCGGCCACCAGCGGCTGCCTGAACCCCTGCGCCAGAACCGGCAGCTCGTCGAGCTCAAGGCCGACACCGTGGCCGACGAACTTGGCATTTTCCCCCGGAGCCCCCATGAAGTGGGGTCCGAAACCCGAGGCCTCGGCCTGCGCTGCGGCGCCGGCAAAGAGCTCCTCGCAAACCGCTCCGGGCCTCAGGCGCTCGACCAGCCACTTCTGTATCTCGCAGGCTGCGGCAAAGGCCCTCTGAAGGTCGTCGGCCAGTGCGCCGCAAACGTAGAGCCGGGTCATGTCCACGATGTATCCATCAAAAATGCCGGTGTAGTCGACAAGCACCGGCACGTCGCGCTCGATCACCGCCCGCGAAGCACCGTGGGGAGCTGCGCTGGAGAGGCCGCTGCCGGTCACCGGGCCGTCGAAGAAGCCGGGTGTCGCCGCGTTGCCGCCGGCGACGGCCAGGCCGAGAAAGAGCTCCTGGTTGAAGGCGCGCATCCGCACATAGCCTTCCCCCCCCGCCTTACGGAGGCGATAGTCGAATTCCGCGGCAAGGTCAATCTCGCGCATCCCCGGGCGCAGGAACTCGGGCACCTGGGCGAAGACGCCGCCGAGCTGCGCGCCGGCTGCGGCAAGCCGCTCCAGCTCCCAGGTCGACTTGATGCTCCGCAGGCTCCTGTTGACTGCGGAGATATCGACGAATTCGCGGCCGGGGAGAAGTTTGCCGTAGTACTGGTACTGCTGCACCGGCACCACGTCGAAGGTCATGCCGATGCGTCGGACCGTCTCGGGAAAGAGGGCCGGAAACTCCCTGCTCGAGGGAAAGGGTCGAACCTCGCAGCAGCCCGCCTCCTCCCGCGCCCGGGCCAGGCTTTTGCGCACCAGCAGCAGAGGATCCCCGCCGGCCGGCACCCAGAGGACCCCGTTCTGCCGCGTCCCGGAAAAATAATAGATATCGATTGGAGCGATCAGCAGCGCCCCGTCGAGCTGCTGGGCCTGTAACTCCTTCTGCAGCCGGACGACCCGGCCCTTGATCTCCTCCCCCTTTACCATGCGCTCTCTCCCCACTGTTCGAGATAGGCGATCTCCCGCAACTCCTTGCGGGGCCGCGCTTTGGGGTCCTGATCGGGATAGCCCAGGGGGGTGATCCCCACCACCCGGAAGGAGGAGGGCACCCCGGCGGCCTCCTTGAGCCGCGCCTCGTCGTACCACCCCATCCAGCAGGTGCCCAGGCCCAGGGCCTGGGCCGCGAGGCAGAGGTGCTCGAAGGCGATGGCGGTGTCGGCGATGTAGTATTCGATGCCGTTCTCCACCCCCGACTCCCCGGGAGCTGCGCAGACCAGAACGACCAGCGGCGCCTGGGCAAGGGCCTTGCGCCCCGGGTTGTCCTCGGGGAAGGCTTCAAGCAGGCGCGCCTTCTTCGCCCCATCGGCGATGACCAGGAACCGCCAGCACTGAAGGTTCTTCCACGACGGCGCCAGCCGCGCCGCGTCGAGGACCCGGCGCAGCTTGTCGGGCTCCACCGGTGTGTCGGTGTATTTGCGGATGCTTCGGCGCTCGGTGATGACCTGAAAAAGATCCATGGGTATCCTCCCTGATCAGTGATGAAACGTTCCCTGCTCCCGGCCCCTCCTACATGTTGCGCCGGTATTTCCCCCCGACCTCGTAGAGGGCGTGGGTGATCTGGCCGAGAGAGGCGACCTTGACCGTCTCCATCAGCTCGGCAAAGATGTTGCCGCCGCTCACCGCCACGTCCTGCAGCCGTTGCAGGGCAACCGGAGCCGCCTCGCGGTGGCGCTGCTGGAAGGCGCGCAGGTTCTCGATCTGCTGCTCCTTCTCCTCCCGGGTGGCACGGGCCAGTTCCCCCGGCACCTCGTAGCCTTCCTCGCCGGCGCGGGGGTTGAGGAAACAGTTGACGCCGATGATCGGCAGCTCGCCGCTGTGCTTCTTGTGCTCGTAGAGAAGCGATTCGTCCTGGATCTTGGCACGCTGGTACTGGGTCTCCATGGCGCCGAGAACGCCGCCCCGCTGGTCGATGCGCTCGAACTCGGCCAGCACCGCCTCCTCGACCAGGTCGGTCAGCTCCTCGATGATGAAGGAGCCCTGGCTGGAGTTTTCGTTGCGGGCCAGGCCGAATTCGCGGGAGATGATCATCTGGATCGCCATCGCCCGGCGCACCGACGCCTCGCTCGGCGTGGTGACCGCCTCGTCGTAGGCGTTGGTGTGCAGGGAATTGCAGTTGTCGTAGATCGCTGTCAGCGCCTGCAGCGTGGTGCGGATGTCGTTGAAGTCCATCTCCTGGGCGTGCAGCGACCGCCCCGAGGTCTGGATATGGTACTTGAGCTTCTGGCTGCGTTCATTGGCGCCGTATTTGTCCCGCATCGTCACCGCCCAGATCCTCCGCGCCACCCGCCCCATCACGTTGTATTCCGCGTCGAGACCATTGCTGAAGAAAAAGGAGAGATTCGGCGCGAAATCGTCGATATGCATCCCCCGGGAGAGGTAATACTCCACATAGGTGAAGCCGTTGGCCAGGGTGAAGGCGAGCTGGCTGATGGGGTTGGCGCCCGCCTCGGCGATGTGGTAGCCGCTGATGGAAACCGAGTAGTAGTTGCGCACCTTCTGCTCGATGAAGTACTGCTGGATGTCCCCCATCATCTTCAGGGCGAACTCGGTGGAGAAGATGCAGGTGTTCTGCCCCTGGTCCTCTTTCAGGATGTCGGCCTGCACCGTTCCGCGAACCGTCTGCAGGGTGCAGCTTCGGATCTCGGCGAGCTCCGCCTCTGACGGCTCCCGCCCGCTCTTCTGCCGGAAGAGCTCGATCTGCTGAGCAATGGCCGTGTTGAAGAAAAAGGCGAGCATCATCGGCGCCGGGCCGTTGATGGTGATGGAGACGCTGGTGTTGGGGGCGCAGAGGTCGAAGCCGGCGTAGAGTTTCTGCATGTCCTCCACGGTGCAGATCGAGACGCCGCTCTCGCCGACCTTTCCGTAGACGTCCGGCGGGGTGTCGGGATCCTCGCCGTAGAGGGTGACGCTGTCGAAGGCGGTGGAGAGGCGCTTGGCGTCGTCGTCCTTGCAGAGGTAGTGGAAGCGGCGGTTGGTCCGCTCCGGCGTCCCCTCGCCGGCAAACTGGCGCTTCGGATCCTCCTCGGCCCGCTTGAAGGGAAAGACCCCGGCGGTATAGGGGAAGCACCCCGGCACGTTCTCGAAAAGGGACCAGCGCAGGATCTCCCCCAGATCGGCAAAGTCGGGGAGGCAGACCTTGGGGAGACGCGTTCCGGAGAGGGTGGTGACATAGAGCTCGCTGCGGATCTCCTTGTCCCGGACCCTTGTCACCAGCTGGTCCTGGCGGTAGGTCTTTTTCAAGCCCGGCCACTCCTCAAGGATCTTCCTCGGCTCCTCCTGCAGCCGCGCCTCGTGCCGGAGGATCTCCCGCTCCAGATCGGCGGCGGCCGGCGCCTCGGCGAGCACCTCCTTGGCCCCGCGCAGCTGGAAGAGACGTCGGGCGACGCCGATCTGCTCCTGCCCCCGCTTGCGGTAGCTGCGCACGGTCTGGACAATCTCACCCAGGTAATGGACGCGGTCGGTGGGGATGATGTACTGCTTCAGGCTCTCGCGCTCCCCGATCACCAGCTTGGACTGCAGATTCAAGCCCTTTTTGGCATTGAGGCAGTCGATCAGCCCCCGGTAGAGGACATTGGTGCCGGGATCGTTGAACTGGGCGGCGATGGTGCCGAAGACCGGCAGCTGCTCGTCGGGAAGATCAAAGAGGTTGCGGTTGCGCCGGTACTGCTTGCGCACGTTGCGCAGGGCGTCGGCGGCCCCCTTGCGCTCGAACTTGTTGAGCACCACCAGATCGGCGAAGTCGAGCATGTCGATCTTCTCCAGCTGGGTCGGTGCGCCGAACTCGCAGGTCATGACGTAGACCGAGACGTCGGCGATCTCCACCACCCGCGCGTCCCCCTGGCCGATGCCGGAGGTCTCGACGATCACCAGGTCGAAGCCGGAGGCCTTGACCACGGCGATGGCGTCCTGGATCGCCGCCGAGAGCTCGCTGTGCGATTCCCGCGTCGCCAGGGAGCGCATGTAGACCCGGTTGGTGTTGATGGCGTTCATGCGGATGCGGTCACCGAGCAGAGCGCCTCCGGTCCGCTGCCGCGAGGGGTCGACGGCCAGGACGGCGACGCTCTTCTCGGGGAAATCGCGCAGGAAGCGGCGCACCAGTTCGTCGGTCAGCGAACTCTTGCCTGCGCCGCCGGTGCCGGTGACGCCGATGACCGGCACCTCGCGGGCCATGCCGCGGATCTGTTCACGCAGCGCGGCGTAGTCGCCGCTCTGCGCGTGGACGGCCTGTTCGGCCAGGGTGATCAGGGTGTTGACGGCCCGGATATCCTGGTCTTTTAGCCTGCCGAGTTCCGCGGCGATGTCGCGCTGCGGCGAAAAGTCGCAGGCCTGCATCATCAGGTTGACCATCCCCTGCAGCCCCATGCGCCGGCCGTCCTCGGGGGAGAAGATCTTGGCGATGCCGTAGGCCTCGAGCTCCCGGATTTCCTCGGGGATGATCACCCCTCCGCCGCCGCCGAAAATCTTGACCTGCCCGGCGCCGCGCTCCTGCAACAGATCACGGATGTACTTGAAGAATTCGAGGTGCCCCCCCTGGTAGCAGCTGACGGCGATCCCCTGGGCATCCTCCTGGATGGCGGCGGTGACGATCTCCTCCACCGAGCGGTTGTGGCCGAGATGAATGACCTCCGCCCCCGATGCCTGCAGCAGGCGGCGGATGATGTTGGTCGAGGCATCGTGGCCGTCGAAGAGACTGGTGGCGGTGACGAAGCGCACCTTGTGCTCGGTCTTGTAGACCTCAGGGCTGGCCATGAACATGGGGATTCCCTCCACGATGGGTAGTTTAGACCTTGAATTCCCAGGCACACCAGAAGGCGTCCGGGTGGGCATCCGGCGGACAGGCGATGCAGTTGGTCGCGATACGCGGGTCGATGGTCCGGGCGAATTCGGCATACTCGACCTGTCCGACGCTCCTGCAGGGGAAATCGGGGAGGCCCTTGCGCCTGCGGGCCGACTGCACGCGGCAGTCGAGCATGCGGAAGACCACCCGCGTTTCGCTCTGCTCGATGACGTCCTGCAGGTTGAGCCGGGCGTAGAGGCGATGCTGCAGGCATCTCACCAGGGCCGGGATTCCCCCTCCCGGCTGCAGCCCGAGCCGCTCCATGATCCGCTTCGCCTCGATCACGGTGAAGTGCCGCCAGGCCTCGCGGTCGGCGTCGATCGCCGCGTCCATGCCGTGGGCGCGCTCGACCGCCTGGAACCAGAGCCCGTCGTGGGCGAGCCAGTTCTTGGCGTCGTCGACGATGATCCGGATCAGGGCATCCTTGCTCAGTTCCTGCAACAGGCCGATCCCCTCGTCGCCGCGCACCACCGAGGGGATCGAATAACGTTCCATCTCGCCTTGGGACATGACCGCCTCCTCATCACGCCTGCGTTAACTTGAAATGCCATTGCCTCAAAAAAATGCCTTCTGCATCAGGCCGCGACAGGCATTCGATGCCCCCCCTGGATCGGCATTCGAGCCAGCGCCCGCATGGTCAATCCTTCGGGCAGAGGCGCTACTTCGTTTTGCCGTTGATGCGCACGACCAGGACCGGGATCTCGCTCTCCTGCACCATCTTCTGGGCGGTGCTGCCGATCACGGCGCTGAAGAGAAAGCCATGACCGTGGGTCCCCATGACGATCAGGTCATAGTTCCCCTCCCTGGCCTGGGCCAGGATCGACGCCACGGGCATTCCGGAGACGACGTAGATGTTCTCCACGTACTTGGTGTACTGGCACTCGTCGTGCTCCTCCTCCTTCAGGTACTGCCCCAGCTGCTCCTTGACGACCTCCGTCAGCCTCTCTTTGGCCGCTTCGTAGTTGACGTTGCGCAGCTGCATGTTGACGTTGTTGGAGAGCTTTTCATAGACGTTGATGATCGAGATCTTGGCATTGTGACTGACCGCCTCCCCCAGGGCATAGCCGAAGGCGTGGTTTGCGCTGGCCGACAGGTCGGTGGCATAGAGTATTTTCGTGATTTTCGGTAACATCTCGGTCCCCCTGTGGTCGTCGGAGCCGCCCGGTCCCTACCCGATCAGCGACGGAAGGAAGGTGACAATCGACGGGAAGGTGTACATGATCGCCAGTCCGATGACGAAGAGCCAGACCATCGGCCAGGCGCCGCCGTAGACGTCGTCCATGGCCAACTGCGGATAGGCCCCCTTGAGGGCGAAGATGGTGTAGCCGAAAGGGGGGCTCAGGCTGCCGATGGTCAGGTTGATCAGGAAGAGGGTCCAGAACCAGATCGGATCGAAGTGGTGGACGGTCAGGATGGGAGCGTAGATCGGAATGGCGACCAGCATCACCGCGAAGAGGTCGATGAACATGCAGAGGACGAAGGGAATGGCCATCAGGACCAGAAAGGTCCCCAGATGGGAGAACTCCATCTCGCTCGCCACCGTCACCAGGCCCGTCGTCGCCCCGGTGAAGGAGAGGAGCTGCCCGAAGAGCATGGAGCTGGCGATGATGATCATGATCATGGTGCTGACCGCGCAGGTGCCCAGGACCGCCTCGTAGAACATCTTGAAGGAGAGGCGCTTGAACAAGGCCGCCGCGATCAGCGCACCGATGACCCCGGTGGCCGCCGACTCGTTGGGGGTGGCGATGCCGAGCAGGATCAGCCCCATGACCGAGAAGATGACGAAGCCGAAGGGGAGGGTCCGCGCCAGGGCCCGGAAGAACTCCCTGCCGCTCACCCTCTTGTCGGCCTCGCCGCCGGTCGGTTCGAGCCTGGGGTTCCTCAGGATCCGGACGTAGGTGTAGGTGACCATCATCGTGGCCAGGAGGACCCCCGGCACGATCCCGGCGATGAGGAGCTTGGCGATGGAGGTATCGACCATGGAGCCGATCATGACGACCAGGAGGCTCGGCGGGATGATCGGGGCGAGACTGGCCCCCCCGAGGATGGCGCTGACCGATAGGCGCGGGTTGTAACCGCGCTTGAGCATGACCGGCATGACCGAGCGGCCGAGCATGGCGGAGACCGCCGTCGCCGATCCGCTCAGCGCCCCGAAGATCGTCGAGAGGCTGGTGACCAGCACATACTGGCGACCGCGCACGTTGCCCACCATCCTGTCGATCGACTCGATCAGGATCTCCACCGCGTTCGACCTGAAGAGCACCTCTCCCATCAGGATGAAGAGGGGGATCGCCATCAACGATTCCCCGGTGATGGTGTTGTAGAAGCTGTTGGCGAACATCCCGAAGCCGCTGGTCCCCATCAGCCAGAAGACGCCGGCGGCGTTGAGCACCAAAAAGGCGACGAAGACCGGCAATCCCGCGGAGAAGAGCAGCAACAGGACGATGATGGCGAGGGTGAGCGTGACGCCCCAATCCATGGTGAGTCTCCTAACGATCTTTCGGGTTGGCCCGCTTCAGCCCCAGGCGCAGAAACTGCAGGGCGCTCAACAGGAACCCGAAGGGGATGGCGGTCGAGATCCACCACTTGGGGATCGGGTGGACCCAGGTCGTCATGATGTTGCTCTTGAACTGCCGCAGCGTCTCGTTGCCGGAGATGTAGAAGGCCACGAGACAGGCGACACAGCTCACCAGGACGATGGCCCGGGTGGCGATGAGACGCCGGTTTGCCGGCATCCGCTCGATCAGGATGGTGATGGCAACGTTGCCGTTGACCCGGGTGATCTCGGGGAGGGCGAGCATGGTGGTCAGCGCAAAGAGCCACTGATTCACGTCCATCGACCAGGTGGTCGGCGCATTGAAGAAGTAGCGCATGGCCACCTCGTTCACCACCAGAAAGAGCATCGAAGCCAGGGCCAGGGCGCTTAGGTTGAAGCTCAGCTTCGTCACTGCGTCGAGGAACCTGGCCACCCCTTTCGGGGTGGCCAGCGTGCTGGAAGCGGCACTCATCGCGACATGCCCTGTTGCTTGACCATCGCTTCAAAGGTCTTCCCGGCCTCGGCCGAGGTCTGCTGGGACATCTTCCAGAGCCCTTCGTTCCAGTAGGTCTCCACGTTCTTGGCGTCTTCGGCGTTCATCTGGGTCTCCTTCATCCCGGCGCTTCTGAGGAAGGCGAACTCGTCCTCGATCAGCCGCTTGAAGAACGCGTCGCTGTCGAGCTCGGTCTTCCTGCCGGCCTCGTCGATCCAACCACGCTGCTCGGGGGTCAGGGAGTTGTACTTGTCGAGGTTCATGGTGATCATCATCGAGATCGAGCCGAAGGTCGGGCGGACCATGTAACCGGCGACTTCCTGCCATTTGAAGTCCTTGACCCCGACCAGGGTCCAGGCGGCACCGTCGATCACCCCCTTCTGCAGGGAGGTATAGACCTCGCCGCCGGCCAGGGTCACCGGCGAGCCGCCGAGGGCCAGGATGGTGTTCTGCAGGCTCGGGTTGCTGCGCATCTTCATCCCCTGCAGGCTCGGCGACTTGCCGCTGAGGGGGCTTTTGGTAATGAAGTGGTAGGGGGCCACCGGAGGCAGGGAGACCAGCTTCACGCCGCGCTTGTTGTACTCCTTGTCGAGAAAATCGAAGAGCCCGCTGCTGCGGCGCTTGACCGGATCGGCAATGGTCGCGTCCATGCCGACCCCGGTGCTGATGGTCCCGGCATGATAGGTGGCGTGGGTGAAGGAGAGATCGAACATCCCCGACTGCAGCGGCTGGAACTGCTCGAAGGTGGGGATGACGTCGGGTCCGAAGCGCTTGATCTTGAACTGCCCCCCGGACAGCTCCTCGAGGTTCTTGACCATATTGTCGGTGCAACCGGTATTGAAGATGAAGTTCGGGGCGAAGGCCGACAGGAACTTCAGCTCTGTCGCGGCAGAGCCGTTAACCGCAAAGGCCAAAACCATCAACAGACCGACGAACAATCCCTTTTTCGTGTGCTTTTTCATCGCTGTGTCTCCATTCTTGGTTACTGTTGCCGCCACATGAATCCTTCACCGGCTTTCCCGATGAAGGGATCGACTCCCTCCGCCTCGCGTTACCCCCACCCATCAATCTTCATCGTCCCGGTGGTCTCCAGGTTCTCCTGCATCTTGAAGGCCTTGAAGAGCATGTGGGGTTGATGCCCGACACCTCGGGCAAAGCACTCCCTCTCCGCACGCTCGTAATACTCGGTCAGGACCGGCTGGTAATCGGGATGGGCGCACTTGCCGATGATCTCCCTTGCACGGTCGCGGGGGCACAGACCGCGCAGATCCGCCAGGCCCTGCTCCGTCACCAGGATGTCGAGGTCGTGCTCGGTGTGATCGACATGGGTCGCGAAGGGGACGATGCAGGAGATGCCGGTCGGATCGCTTTTGCTCGGCCTGACCGACGGGGTATGCATGATGGAAAGGTAGGCGTTGCGCAGGAAATCCCCCGAGCCACCGATGCCGTTGATCATCCGGCTTCCATTGATCAGTGTGGAGTTGGCGTGTCCGTAGATGTCGAACTCGGCAGGGGTGTTCATGGCGATGACGCCGAGGCGACGGATCGGCTCGGGGTTGTTGCTGATCTGCATCGGCCGCAGGACGACCCGGCTGGCGTACTTCTCCCAGTCGGCGTAGAGGCGCTTGAAGCCCCCTTCGGAGAGGGAGAGGGAGGTTGACGAGGCGAAGTCGAGTTTTCCGGAATCGAAAAAGTCGAGCATGGTGTCCTGGATCACCTCGGTCCAGACCTTGACCCCGCTGAAGGGCCCCTTGACCATGCCTCCGACCACGGCGTTGGCGATGTTGCCGACCCCCGACTGCAGCGGCAGCAGGTTCCTCGGCAGGCGACCGGCCTTCACTTCGGCCTGGAAGAAGTCGAGGATATGCGCGGCGATCTGCTCCGACACCTCGTCCGGCGGCGACAGGGCCCGGCCCCGGTCGGGCATGTTCGACTCGACGATGGCGATGATCTTGTCGGAGTCGCAGGGGACAGTCAGGGAGCCGATCCGGTCGTCGACCCGGCTGATGAGGTAGGGTTTCTTGAAGGGGGGCTTCTCGGTCATGACGATGTCATGAATCCCCTCGAAGGAGGGAATCGCCGTGTTGATCTCAATGATCAGCTTGTCCGAGTGCTGGATCACCTCAGTTGCTGCGCCGATCGAACCGGCGAGAATGATCGAGCCATCCTCGGCAATCCCCGAGGCCTCGATCAGGCCGAGGTCGAAACCGCCGCCGCGCTGCTTGGTATAAAATCCGTAGGCAAGGTCCTGGGCATAGAGGGAAAGATGCTTGTCCCCCATGCGCACGGTGCCGTTGTTGACCTGCTTCTGCACCACCTTGCCGGTCTGGTAGGGCCAGCGCTTGTCGGTCATCTGGAGGCTGGCCCAGCGGTCTTCAACCTCGGCACCGATGGAGGCGCCGATGAAGAGATTGAAGCGCATCTTCCCCTGCAGGTTGTTCTGCTCCACGTAGTCGGCCAGCGCCAGAGGTACCACCTTGGGATATCCGACCGGGGTGAACCCCGACCAGCCGAGGTCCATCCCGTTTCGGAAAAAGGGAATCGTCTCTTCCGCTTTCATGATGCGGGCATGGAGACTGGCCTTGCGAATCCTCCTGCGCAACTCACTCATGACAAACCTCCTGGCGATTCACGTGGCGACCGCTTCGGCACGAAACCCGTATAGTCCGTGCCGGGAAAGGCAATCCCATCGCTCGCCTCATCCCCTTCCGGGCCCGCTGTCGGGAACAGAGCCACCACGTAACGTCAACGTCAAAACACCGAAAGACTTCTGCCATCTCTTTTTGGAAAATATTCATGTTTTATTCCGGCAAGTTTGATATGGGCAAGGTGGCGCTCTCCGAGCATGGGCAAAAGATACATCCCGTTTACGTACATGTCAACCATTTTCAAAACATCTTTTGATATTACCAGGAAGGGGTTTTGCTGCGATTTTTGTAAATCGACTCGGTCATTGACAGCGAGTGAGAAACTCTCTATGATTCTTGAAACTTAACGTAAAGGTAAACCGCCCATGGCCGACACCAGAGAAAACGAAGAGGTCGTCCCGATTGGGGACCTCGCCATCGAGTTGGGTCTGACCACCCGTACCCTGCGCTACTGGGAGGAGGTCGGCATCATCGAATCGGTCCCGCGGGCCGACGGAGCCACCCGGGGCTACACCCCCTACTACGTCAGGCGCATCAGATTCATCATGAAGCTCAAGGAGCTAGGCCTGACCATCAAGGAGATGCAGGACCTCTATGCGGCCTACGGGGAAGCCCGGGAGACCAGTCGAATGATTCCTCAACTGGTCGGAGTCCTCGACAAGCACATCAACAAAATCGACGAGAAGATGTCCAGCCTCGCATCGCTGCGCAAGGACATCGTCGAGTACCGGCAGCGCATGCAGACCAAGTTAGGAAGTTCCTGAGCCGCACCGATTCCCTAACGACGAAGGGCGGCCCATCCGGGTCGCCCTTTCATGACTGCTGAAAACCCCCATCCGCATCGTTCCCCTTGATCTCGTCGCTGCGACGTAGCTTTCGCTACGCCTCACTCCTCGACCGGCGGGCGCCTTGCATCTGAAGGCTTTTGAGCAGCCTCAAAAATCCGTCTGTCTACAAGCTGAAAGGGCCGCTCCTGTACGAGCGACCCTTCAGGCTGCTGAAAAACCCCCATCTGCTTCGTTTCCCTTGATCTCGTCCCTGCGACGTAGCTATCGCTACGCCTCACTCCTCGATCTTCGGGCGCCTTGCATCTGAAGGCTTTTGAGCAGCCTCAAAAATCCGTCTGTCTACAAGCTGAAAGGGCCGCTCCTGTACGAGCGGCCCTTTCGTGTTCTTACCAACG
>JBFHXN010000034.1:0-12346 GCA_041598955.1 Desulfuromonadales bacterium
ACACTCGTGCGCCCCACGAGGTTGAGGGGGGCGTGGGTCATGGCTGCCTCGATGTCCCGGCCGATCTCCGCCTCTCCGGGGCCCCCGGTCAGAACGATGCGCACCCCGTACTCCGCGGCCAGTTTGTCCGCCACCGCCGCGAAGCGCTCCGGATACCAGCGCTTGGCTGAACCGTAGGCCGCTCCGGGGTTGACGGCCACCCACTCGTCCGTACCGAGTTGCGCGGCGGCCCAATCGTTCTCCTGGGGGGTGCAGGCCAGCAGAAGGCCCCCTTCCTCCCCCTGCAGGCCGAGGGAGCCGAGCATCCGGAGGTAATAGGCCGTGTGATGGAGGCGCCGCTCCGCCTTGCCGACGGCGACCCCGTGGGTGAGGAGCAGTCCCCGGCCGTCGGTGCGATACCCGGCCCGGCGGGGAATCCGGGCCAGCCAGGCGAGCAGGGCCGCTTCGATGGCGTTTTGCAGCAGAATGGCGAGGTCGAACTTCTCCCGCCTCAGCTCCTCGGCGAAACCCAGAAAACCCCTTAAGCCGCGGTGAGCCCCCTTCTTGTCATAGACCAGCACACGGTCGCAGCCGGGGTGAAAACGAAAGAGCTCGGCCACCGGCGGGTTGGCCGCCACCACGATCTCGGCGCTGGGATATGAGGCCCGCAACAAGGAAAGGGCCGGCGTGGTCATGACGGCGTCGCCGATCCAGTTGGTGGAGCGCACCAGGATGCGGGATATCTCTTCAGGGGCAATCGGTTTCAAATCAGGACCCGGAAATGCGGCGAGGTCCGGCGCCGGCATGGAGCGTCGAACCTCGTCGGGGATAGGGAAGGCGGCCTGGGCTACGGATCAAGAGACCGGGCCTCGTCGATCAGCATGACGGGAATCTCGTCCCGAACCGGATAGGCCAGGCGGCAGGGGTGACAGAGAATCTCTTTTTCCCGCAGGGAGACCTCCCCCTTGCACTTGGGGCAGGCGAGAAGTTCCAGCAGTTCCTTTGCAACGGTCATGATCTCTTCCGCAGAAGCGCTTCCAGCCTCATCTCCAGAGCGCCCTTCTCGTGAAATTCCAGGCTCATCCCGACCTGCCAGCAGGGCAGGGGCAAGGAGGCACCGGTCAGTTTAACACCATCCTTTTCCGTAGTCACCAGGTAATCGGCCCGGGCCGTCCGGGCAGCCGCCCCGAGCCTCTCCAGTTCCCGGGGGCCGAAGGGGGCATGGTCGGGAAAACCGAGAGTCCCGCCCAGAAACAGGCCCTTCCTCCGGAGGGAGGAAAAGAAGTTTTCCGGATCGGCGATTCCGGCGAAGGCCAGCCCGGCTTTCCCGGCAAGGGAGGCCAGAGGAGCCCTGTTCCCCGAAAGATCGTGAACCTCCGCCGCCAGGCGATGGCGGCAGTGAAGGGCCGGCCCCCTGAAGGGGATCTCCCCTGCCTCTCCATCGTCACTGCGGGTAAAGACCACCAGGTCGGCACGACGCAGGGCAAGGGGAAATTCCCGCAGCCGCCCGGCCGGCAACACCCGACCGTTGCCAAGGGGACGGCGGGCGTCGAGCAGCACGATGTCGAGGTCCCGTCGCACGGCCAGGTGCTGGAAGCCATCGTCGAGCACCACGACCTCGGCCCCGAAGTCGCGGATGGCCCGGCGTACCCCCTCGGCCCGGCGCGGCGCCACCAGCACCAGGGCACCGGGGTTGCGGCGGGCAAGCAGGTAGGGCTCGTCGCCGGACTGGGTCGGGCTCAAAAGGAGCCCCTCCCCGGCGCTGACCACCCCCACCCGATCCGGCAACCGTCCACCGTAGCCCCGGCTGACCACCGCCACCCGCACCCCCTTCTCCATGAGGGTCCGGAGGATGAAATCGACCGCCGGGGTTTTGCCCGTCCCCCCCACCGCCAGGTTGCCGATGGAAATCACCGGCACACCGAAGGCATGGGACCGGAACAGGCCGAGGCGATAGAGGGCGACGCGAAAAAGGCCCGCAAGCCCATAGAGCCAGCCGGCCGGCAACAAAAAAAGAAGGAGGGCCCGCTCCAGAAGTCCGCGGGGCCCCTCCTGGGTCAGCCGATGGTGGAAAGCGCTGAGCCCCATCCCCCTCAATCCAGGAAACGGCGCACGACCTGGAGGGTCTGGGCCGTGGCCCCCGCATTGCGCGCCAGCAGTTCATGCCCCCTGCCCCCCATCTCCCGCCGCAGCTCCTTGTCGCCAAGAAGCCTCTCGGCCTGCTCCGCCAGGGCCGGACCATCTTCAACCTGGACTCCCCCCTGGGCTTCGAGCAGGAGGCGCGCGATCTCCTTGAAGTTGTGCATGTGGGGGCCGAAGAGGACAGGCTTCTTCAAAAGGGAGGCCTCGAGGACGTTGTGCCCGCCGACCTTGACCAGGCTTCCTCCGACGAAGACCAGATCGGCGATGGCGTAGAGCTTGAGCATCTCGCCGATGGTGTCGACCAGCAGCACCTCCCCGACGGACAGCGGGCGGGAAAGCCGGCTGAGGGTGCTGCGCATCACGAAGGGGATCTTCCTCTCGGAGAGCATCTCTCCCACTGCCCGGCAGCGCTCGGGATGGCGGGGAACCAGCACCAGGGTGAGTTGGGGATATTTTTCCCGAACCGTTTCCCAGGCTGCGACAACGGACTCCTCTTCGCCGGCGTGGGTGCTTCCGGCCACCCAGACGGGAGCTCCGGGGGGGAGGTGGAATTCCTCCTGGAGCGCCGCCATGGAGGCCTCGTCGGGAACCGAAGCCGCCATGTCGAATTTGAGGTTCCCCGTGACCGTCACCAGACCCGCCACGGCACCCATGGCCTCGATGCGGCGCCCATCGGCCTCGCTCTGCATGCAGAAAGCGGCAAAGCGCTCGAGGATGGGCTGGAGGAAGGTCTGGATGCGCAGGTAGCGGGGAAAGGAGCGGTCCGAGATCCGGCCGTTGACCAGCAGGATGGGAATCCCCATCTGCTGGGCGAACCGGACGAAGTTGGGCCAGATCTCGGTTTCGACGATGACGACGATCTGCGGCCGGATGCGCTCCAGAACCCGCCGAGCGACGAAGGAGAGGTCGAAGGGGAAGAAGAGGCAGAGGTCGACCTCGCGAACCCCCTGGGCGATGGCGTGCCCCGTTTCGGTGACGTTGGAGAGCAGAATGGCATGGTCCGGATAGGCTTGTCGCAGGGCACGGACTAGGGGGATGGCAGCCCGCGTCTCGCCGACGGAGACCGCGTGGACCCAGACCACCCTTTTGCCCTTCAGGGGGGCGAGGCGCTCTTCTTCAAAGAAGCCGAGTCTCTCCCGGATCCCTCGGCGGACCTTGCCATGACGCAGCCCCCGGAGAAGATAGAAGGGGACCAGCACCACGGCCGCCAGCAGCAGCAGAAAATCATACAGCAGATACACCGATATCCTCCAGGCGGTCCTGTGCCCGCCGCAGGTTCTGTTTCAAAGACACTTCAAGGCGCTTCCGGAAATCCTCGGGGGACTCCCCCTCCTCGAAGACCAGGGGGGCGCCGAAGGCATAGACTCCCCGGCTGAAGGGAAAGGGGAGCAGGAAACGGTCCCAGGAAGCGAAGCGGTGCCCCCGGCTGCAGGCGAAGGCCATGGGGATGACGGGGCGCCGGGTCAATCGGGCCAGTTGAACCACCCCCTCCTTGACCTGGTGGCGCGGCCCCTTGGGACCGTCCGGCGTGATCACCAGGTCGTAGGGCTGCCGCGAGAGCTCAACCATGGCCCGAAAGGCGGCTCTCCCCCCTCGGGTCGAGGACCCCCGCACCGCCCCCTGCCCCAGATGGGCCATGGTCCGGGCGATGAGTTCACCGTCCTTGGAACTGCTGATGAGAATCCGTGCCCCGGGCCCCCTGTAGCCCCGGGCCATGAGCAGCAGCTGATCATGCCAGAAGGCCAGGATTACCTGCTCACCCCGCTCCCAGAAGGCACGGGGGTGCTCCTCGCCGATCGTCTCCACCCTCAGCAGGCGTCTGAGCAGGCGGATCAGGCCGGCGGCCAGAAGGGGCACGAGGTTCAGAAGCAGCCAGTCCGTCAGGCGCTTCAGCATCGATCAGGCCTGGAACTGCATGTCGTAGAGCTTGCGATAGAGCCCCCCGGCGGCCAGAAGCTCATCGTGCCGACCGACCTCCTTCACCTCCCCCCCCTCGAGCACCACGATCTTGTCGGCATGCATGATGGTTGAGAGGCGGTGGGCGATGACGAAGGTGGTGCGATTCTTCATGAGATTTGCCAGGGCTTTTTGTACCATGCCTTCGCTTTCAGTGTCGAGGGCGCTGGTCGCCTCGTCGAGAATCAGAATCGGCGCATCGGTGAGCAGGGCCCGGGCAATGCAGATCCTCTGGCGCTGCCCGCCGGAGATGCGCAAACCGCGATCGCCGATCTGGGTCTCGTACCCCTCCGGGAACTGGCGGATGAACTCATCGGCATACGCAAGTTTGGCAGCCTCCTTCACCGCCGCCTCGTCGGCCCCGGGGGTTCCGTACCGGATGTTTTCCAGCAGACTGGTATTGAAGAGGAAGGTCTCCTGATCGACCAGGGCGAGGTTGGCCTTGAGGCTCTCCAGGGTGACCCCTCGGATGTCCTGGCCGTCGATGCGGATCTCCCCGCCGGTGGGATCGTAGAATCGGGCCAGCAGGCCGGCCACCGTGGTTTTGCCGGCGCCGCTCGGGCCCACAAGGGCGACCACCTCTCCCGGGTTGGCTGTGATATTGACCCCTTTCAGGACCGGTTCCTTGTCATAGGCGAAATCGACCCGGTCGAAGACCACCTCTCCCCGGACCCGTCCCAGGTCCACAGCCCCTGGGGCGTCGACGATTTCGGGAACGGTGTCCATCACCTCGAAGACCCTCTCGGCCGCCCCCACGGAACGCTGGACGGTGTTGTTCACCTTGGCGAGCTTCTTGACCGGCCCGTACATCATGAGCATGGCCGCCGCAAAGGAGAAGAGCTCCCCCTGGGTCATGGCCCCGGAGAAGACACGCTGGATGCCGTACCAGATGACCGCCGCCACCCCGAGCGAAGAGGTCACTTCCATGACCGGCCCGGACAGGGAGTCATATTTGAGCATCTTGCGCATGAGCCGGAAGAAGTTCCAGTTGACCTTTCGGAACTGTTCACCCTCGGTCTTCTCCGAGCCAAAGGCCTTGATCACCTTGATCCCCGCGAAGGTTTCCTGGAGCACCTTGGAGATCCCCCCCATGGTCGCCTGGCTCCGGCGGGTATTTTCCTTGATTTTGCGCCCGATGGCTGAACCGGGCACGACGGAGATGGGAAGGACCAGAAAGGCCACGCAGGCAAGGCGCCAGTCGTTGTAAAAAGCCAGGGCGGTCAAGCCGACAAGGGTGAAGCTTTCCCGCAGGACGTCGACCAGGACATCCGCAGCCGAGCGCTGGAGGATGCCAACGTCGTTGAGAACCCTGGACATCATCATGCCGGTGGAGGTCCGGGAATAGTACCCCATACTCAGGGAGAGGGAGTGGGAGTAAAGGTCGTTGCGCAGATCCTGGACGACCATCTGCCCGGCCGTCTTGATGAAATACTCCTGGACATACCTCGACCCCGCCTTGAACATCGCCAGGCCGATGATGATCACCGGGACGAAGTGGACCCAGGCCTTGTGCCCCCCGGCGATGATGGTGTCGACCAGGGGCTGGATCAGCTTCACCGAAGCCACGTCGGTGCCTGCGACACCAAGGGAGGCGACCATCGAGAGCACGATGCGCCGCCAGTAGGGGCGGGAATATTGAAGAAGCCTCTTATAACAATCCATACTCTGCGACTTCATGAAGGCTGCACCTCTAACGGCTCCTTCCGGCTCATCTCCGAGGCCATTCCCGCCACCCGCTCTGAACAACCCCCCTCCCCCATCCGCTCCCTCACGGTGGCCAGACCGTCCCGGATGGCCTGGCGGTAGCCAGGGTCTTCGAGGATCCTCAGGATCTCCCCCGCAAGGTTTTCTGGGGAGGCCTCCTCCTGGATGAACTCCCGGACCACGCCACGACCGGCGACGATATTGGCGAGGCCGATGTGTTCCACCTTCACCAGGCGCCGCCCGATGGCATAGGTCAGAGGGGCCATCTTGTAGAGAATCGCCATGGGCGTTCCGACCAGGGCGATCTGCAGGGTCACGGTCCCCGAGACGGCCAGAATGGCGTCGCAGGCCGCGGCCCCATCGTAGATGCTCCCTTCCATCAGGGTCACGGGCAGATCACGCCCCGCGAGGGCCTCGGCGAAAGGTTGGGGGCCGAGACTGCTCGCGACGGGAAGCAGAAACTGAACCCCCGGCTGGCGACGGCGGATCTCCTCGGCGGCCTCCAGAATGGTGGGGAAGCTGAAACGCAGTTCGCTGCGGCGGCTTCCGGGGAAAAGCCCCACCACGGGCCGGGAAGGATCGAGCCCCTGCTCCCGCAGGACGGTTTCCAGGTCCCGGGCCCCCTCGAATTCATCGAGCAGGGGATGCCCCACGTATTCGACGGAGAGTCCGGTCTGACGGTAGAAATCGGGCTCGAAGGGAAGGATGGCCGCCAGACGGTCCACCACACGGGCGATCTTCCAGACCCGTCCCCGGCGCCAGGCCCAGACCTGGGGACTGACGTAGTAAAGGACCGGCACCCCGGCTGTCTTGGCTTGTCGGGCCAGGCGCAGGTTGAAATCGGGAAAGTCGATGCAGATGAGCAGATCGGGACGCTCCGGCCCCTTCAGGACCGCCTTCAGGCGCCGAAAAGCCCGCCAGATGATGGGAAAATGGCTGACCACCTCCACCAGCCCCATGACCGAGATCTCCTCGGCGGGGATGACGATGCGGCACCCCTCGGCGGCCATGCGAGGCCCGCCGACGCCGAAGAAGGAGAGGCCTGGGTCGATGCGCCGGGCGGCCCGGATGAGGTTGGCACCGTGCAGGTCCCCGGAGGCTTCACCGGTGACGATCAACGCGGTGCGGCGCCCCGGGGTCTGAGGGTTCTCGATGGGTGATGGGTCCTTGGAGGCCACGTCTTCCTTCTTCCTTGACTCTGCTATTTGGCCCCGACCACCCGGAGAATGACCTCGCAGACCCGGTCGATCTGGGCCTCGGTGAGCTCGGGATACATGGGGAGGGAGAGGACCTTGGCGGCCGTCGCCTCGGTCACCGGCAAAGAGTGCCCCGCGAAGGTCTCGCGGTAGACCTCCTGGCGGTGGAGGGGGATCGGATAGTAGATGGCCGAGGCGATGCCGGCGGCGGCCAGGGCCTTCTGGATGTCGTCCCGCTTTTCGCTCAGCAGGGTGTACTGGTGATAGACGTGGTCTCCCTTGCCGTCTTCCGTGGGTGGGACAACCCCGCTTCCGGCCAGACGCCGGGTGTAGCGATGGGCGTTCTCCCGCCGCCTGCGATTGTAGGTATCGATGTGGGGGAGCTTGGCCCGCAGGACCACCGCCTGCATCTCGTCGAGGCGGCTGTTGTAGCCGATCAGGTGGTGGTGGTAGCGCTCCCGGCTGCCGTGGTTGCGCAGCACCCGCACCTCTTCGGCCAGGGCGTCGTCGTCGGTGACCACCATCCCTCCGTCCCCGTAGCACCCCAGGTTCTTGCTCGGGAAGAAGGAGTAGCAGCCCAGAGCCCCCCAGGCGCCCGTCTTCCTGCCGCCGAAGTCGGCTCCGAAGGACTGGGCGCAATCCTCGATAAGCAGCAGATCGTGCCTGCTGCAGATCTCGGCGATCCGCGCCAGGTCGGCCGGTTGGCCGAAGAGGTGGACGGGGAGGACGGCCCGGGTGCGCCCGGTGACCGCGGCCTCGACCTTGGCGGGGTCGAGGTTGAAGGTCTGGGGGTCGATGTCGACGAAGACCGGCGTGGCGCCGACGTAGGAGATCGCCTCGGCGGTGGCGATGAAGGTGAAGGCGCTGGTGATGACCTCGTCACCGGGGCCCAGGCCCGCGGCGCGCAGGGCCAGATGGAGGGCGTCGGTGCCGGAGGCGACCCCGATGGCATGCTTCACCCCCAGGTAGGAGGCGGTCTCCTCCTCGAAGGCCTTGCCATGGGGGCCGAGAATGAAATAGGCCGAATCAAGCACGGAGGAGAGCCCCCGGTCGATCTCTTCCTTGAGAGCCAGATACTGCCCTTTGAGGTCCACCATCGGAATGTTCATCGCCGCTCCCCCCCCTCCAGGGACATGGGTCCATAAATGAAGGGCGGGACCCTTGTGCAGGCCCTCGCCCCGGTAGGCAGGAATCCTTCCCCGCCGCCTATTCCTTGATCTCGTGCCAGAGCTTCCGGGTGATCTGCATCGCCACCTCCAGGGCCCTTTTCCCGTCCTCCCCGGAGACCACCGGCGGGGTTCCCGAGGTCACCGCCTCGACGAAGGAGGTGACTTCGGCCAACAGGGCGTCGCTCTGGGGGAAGCTCTTCTCCGCCATGGTCACGTTGGGGAGCCCCGGGATGGGAAAGCCCTCCCCCCCCTTGCGGAAGATGGAGAGCTTGCGCTCCTGGTAGTCGATGGAGATGTAGGCGTCGGGCTGGAAGATCCGCACCTTGCGCATGGTCTCCCGGCTCGCCCGACTGGCGGTGACGTTGGCCACGCAGCCATTCTCGAACTGCAGACGGGCGTTGGCGATGTCGACCTCTCCGGTCAGCACCGGCACCCCCACCGAGTTGACCAGCTTGATGGGAGAGTCGACCAGGCTGCAGATGATGTCGATGTCGTGGATCATCAGGTCGAGCACCACGTTGACGTCGGTCCCCCGGGGCTTGAAGGGGGCGAGGCGGTGCGACTCGATGAACATCGGCTTGTGCAGGACTTCCTTGAGGGCGATCACCGCGGGGTTGAAGCGCTCCAGATGTCCCACCTGGAAGATCAGCCCCTTCTGGCGGGCCAGGGCGATCAGCTCCTCGGCTTCGGCCACCGTCTGGGTGACCGGCTTTTCCAGCAGGATATGCACCCCGGCCGTCAGGCAGTCACGGGCCACGCCGAAGTGAAACTGGGTGGGGACCACGATGGAGACCAGGTCGACCCTCTTGAGAAGCTCCCGGTAATCGGTGAAGGCCTCGGCGCCGACCTCGGCGGCGACCTCGCGGGCCCGGGCCTCGTCCGTATCGACCACCCCGATCAGATCGACCCCTTCGAGGGCGGCAAACTTCTGGGCATGAAACCGTCCCAGGTAGCCGACCCCGATTACCCCTGCCCTCAAGCGTGCCATGTTTCCCCCTGGTCTTTTCTCAGCGGGCGATCCCCCGCTGGCTGTTTCGGATGAAGGAGACGAATATGTCGACTTCGGGCGAGGACTCCACCTCCGAGGAGATCCGCTCGAGGGCTTCCTCCAGGCGCAACGAGGAGCGGAAGATCAGCCGGTAGGCCTGCTTGATCCCCCGCAGGGCCTGCTCGGAGAAGCCCCGCCGCTTCAGCCCCACCAGGTTCAGGCCGATGGTCTTGGCCCGGTCCCCCTGGGCGATGGTATAGGGGGGGATGTCCTGGGTGACCATGGCGCCGCCGCTGATCATGACGTGGCCGCCGACCCGGGTGAACTGGTGGACGGCAGAGAGTCCGCCGAGGATGGCGAAGTCGTCGACCTCGACGTGACCGGCCAGGGTGGCGCCGTTGGCCAGGATCACCCGGTTGCCGACCCGGCAGTCATGGGCGACGTGGGCGTAGGCCATGAAGAGATTGTCGTTGCCGACGACCGTCTCCCCGCCCCCCCCTTCGGTCCCCCGGTGAAGGGTGACGAACTCGCGGATCTGGTTGCGGTCCCCGATGCGGAGCACCGATTTTTCGCCGTGAAACTTGAGGTCCTGGGGCGGTGCGCCCACCGAGGCGAACTGGAAGATCCGGTTGTCCCGCCCGATCTCCGTCCAGCCATCGATCACCGTGTGAGGCCCCACGCGGGTGCCGGAGCCGATGGAAACCCCCTCGCCGACAATGACGTAGGGGCCGATCTCGACGTCCTCGGCGATGGTCGCCCCGGGGTGGATGATGGCCGTGGAATGAATCATGACTCCTCCCCTTCTACTTTTGGGCGAAGGTGGCTTTGAGTTCGGCTTCGGCCACCAGGGTCTCCCCCACATAAGCCTTGCCGCTGAAGCAGTAGATCCCCCGCTTGCAGTTCACCATCTCGAGCTCCATGCGCAGCGTGTCGCCGGGGAGCACCGGTTTGCGAAAGCGGGCGTTGTCGATGCCGACGAAATAGGTCACCCGGTCGTCGCCGATCTTGTCGACCACCTTGCCGTAGACCCCACCGACCTGGGCCATGGCCTCGATGATCAGCACCCCGGGCATGATCGGGTGCCCGGGAAAATGCCCCTGGAAAAAGGGCTCGTTGATGGTGACATTCTTGATCCCGACGATCCGCTTCCCCTCTTCGACCTCGACGATCCGGTCGACCAGCAGGAAGGGATAGCGGTGGGGGATCATCTTCATGATATCGGTCGTGTTCAGTACCATGCCGCTAGCTCTCCTTCTTCTGGTTTTCGAGTTCGGCCAGCTTCCGTGAGAGGCGACCGACTTCCTTGCGCAGCTCGGGGAGCTTGGCGAAGGACATGGAGGCCTTCAACCAGTCCCGGTGGGGAATGACCGGCGTTCCGGAGAGCACCTGGTCTCCCGCGACGCTTCCCGTCACCCCCCCCTGACCGCCGACCATGACGTTGTCGCCGATCTTGATGTGCCCGGCCACGCCGACCTGGCCGCCCAGGGTGCAGTGGCGGCCGATCTGGGTGCTGCCAGCCACCCCCACCTGGGAGACGAGGATGGTGTTTTCGCCGATGACCACGTTGTGGGCGACCTGGACGAGGTTGTCGATCTTGCACCCCTTCCCGATCCGGGTCACCCCCAGGGCGGCCCGGTCGATGCATGCGCAGGCGCCGATTTCCACGTCGTCCTCCAGCACCACGATCCCCACCTGGGGGATCTTGTAGTACGCCTCCCCGTCGGGGGCATAGCCGAAGCCGTCGGCGCCGATCACCGCCCCGGGCTGGAGGATGACGCGGTTGCCGAGCCGGCACCCCTCCCGCACCACGGAGCGGGCGTGGAGGGTGCACTCCTCCCCCACGACGACCCCCTCGTAGAGAACCACCCCGGGATGGAGGATGGTGCCGCGTCCGATGCGCACCCCGGCGGAGACCACGCACCCCGGATGAACGGTGACCTCTTCGGCCAGATCGGCCCCCGGATCGACAAAGGCTCCGGCCATCACCCCCTTCGGCTCGGGCCGCTTCACGTGGAGCAGGGTGAGGATTTTCGCGAAGGCCAGGTAGGGGCTGTCGCAGACGATCAGCGCGGGCCCCGTCGCCTCCACCCCCGGAGAGACCACCACCGCGGCTGCGCGGGTGGTCTTGAGCAGGGGGAGATACTTGGGGTTGGCGATGAAGCTGATCTCCCCCGGCCCCGCCGAATCGATGGGCGCCAGGCGGGTGATCTCCAGGGCGGGGTCCCCCACCACCTCTCCGCCGACCAGTCGGGCCAGTTCCTTCAGGGTCGCCACAGCCGTCCCCTCCTTACTTGCCGCCTTTTTTGCTCTTGGCGTCGTAGGCCTTGATCACCGCCTCGGTGAGGTCGATCTTCTCGTCGGCGAAGAGCAGGGAACTCTCGCTCTTCTCCAGGATCAGGGTGTAGCCCTCCTTCTGCCCCATCTCCTTGATCACCCCGAAGATCTCCTCGATGATCTGGCGGGTGTAGTCGGCATCCTTCTGCTGAAGCTCTTCCTGGACATCCTTGGTGAAGCGCTGGAAGTCCTTGAGCTTCTTCTGGTAGTCCCGCTCCTTCTCGCCGCGGGCCTCCTCGGAGAGGAGCACCGCCTGCTTCTCCAGCTCCTCCTTGAGCTTCTTGAGCTCCTCCTGGCGGGAGGTGATGGTCCCCTCGTACTCCTTGAGCTTCTTGCCGATCTGCTCCTTGGCCCGCTTGCCGGAGACGGAGGTGTTCAGCGCCTTCTGCAGGTCGACGAAACCGATCTTGGTTTCGGCGGCCAGAAGGGCCGGAGCGGGGAGGATCAGGGCCAGGGCCAGAACTGCCATCAACAGACGTTTCATCAGCTTTCTCCTTGCTGGGTTTAAGTCGGACCGGGTCGCCGCTCTAGAAGAAGCGGCCGATGGAAAATTCGAATTCGCTGCGCTCCTCGTCCTCGCGGGGATCGAGGTTGTATCCCCACTCCAGCCGCAGCGGGCCCATGGGGCTCAGCCAGCGGATCCCGAAGCCGGTGCTGGAGCGCATGTCGGAGAACATCTCCTCCCCTTCCTCCCAGGCGTTGCCGATGTCGAAGAAGACCAGCCCCTTGAGGCCGGCATCCTTGAGCAGGGGGAAGGTGTACTCGAGGTTGAAGAAGGCCTCCTTGTCGCCGCCGATGTAGTCGAAATCGGTCGCTTCAAAGGTCTGTGAAACCCCGGTGGCGGGATCGACCACGGTGGTGCTGCGGCGCACCCGGGG
>JBFHXN010000035.1:0-12328 GCA_041598955.1 Desulfuromonadales bacterium
GCCGGTGCGGCGGTAGCAGGCAAAGAGGTTGAAGTACCACCTCAGCAGCCGGATCTGGAGCGTTTCCTTCATGAGGGGCCTCTCCGGGGGGTCGGCAGCCGGTCAGCGGAACCCCAGACGCTGCATGGCCTCGGGGGGGGCCTGGTCGAAACGGGAGAATTCCAGGGTGAAGGTTCCTCTCCCCTTGCTGGCGCTGCGCAGCTCGGTCATGTAGCCGAACATCTCGATGAGAGGGACCTGGGCGTGGATCACCTCGATTTCCCCCCGGGAGAGACTCCCCTCGATGCGCCCGCGCTGCTGCTGCAGGGAGCCGTAGACCTTGCCGGCATATTCGCCTGGGACGCTGATTTCCAGGGACATCACGGGCTCCAGCAAAGTCGGCTCCCCCTCCTGGGCCGCCATGGCGAGACCCCGCTGGGCCGCGGCCCGAATCCCCATCTCGTCGGTGAGGCCGGGGGTGAAGGGAGCCTCCAGGACGGCAACCTCCAGGTCGGTGAAGGGGTAGCCGGCCCGGGCGCCGCCGAGGCAGGCCTGCCGCAGGCTCTCCTGGAGCGCCGCCCTCAGGACCGCCGGGAGGGAAGAGCCCTCCTCCGGGGGAAGGAGGACGCGGATACCCTCCCCCCGGGCGAGGGGGGTGAGGCGCAGCAGCACCTCGCCGCCGTGGATCTTCCCCTCCACCTCCCGGTGGAAGATCTCCCGGCGCTCCACGGCCCGCAGCAGGGTTTCCCGGTAGACGACCTGGGGGCGGCCGCTGAGGACGTTCACGCCGAATTCCCGGCGCAGCCGCTCGATCAGCACCTCCAGGTGGAGCTCTCCCATGCCGGTGAGGATGGTCTGACCCGTTTCGGGGTCCTCGTGGACCCTGAAGGTGGGGTCTTCCCAGAGGAGTTTCTCCAGGGCGGCGGGAAGCTTCTCCCGGTCGTCGACCCCCCGGGCTTCAACGGCCAGGGAGACCACCGGCTCGGGGATGGTGAGGCCCGCCAGGAGCAGGGGGTGGTCCGGGGCGCAGAGGGTGTCTCCCGTGAGGGCTTCCTTGAGCCCGGTCACCGCCACGATGTCTCCCGCCCGGGCCTCCTCGAGGCGCTCGCGACGGTGGGCGTGCATCCGCAGGAGCCGGGCCACCTTGTCCGTCGACCCGCGGGTGGTGTTGAGCACCGTGTCGCCGGCCCTGAGGCGCCCCGAGTAGAGGCGCAGGTAGGTGAGCTTGCGCCCCTCGTCGGAGAGGACCTTGAAGGCGAGGGTGCAGAGGGGGCCGTCGGGATCGCAGGGAAGCAGCTCCGGTTCCTCCTCGCTCTGGGGGTGGCCGGCCTTGACGGGGGGGGTCTCAAGGGGGGAGGGGAGGAAGGCCCCGACGGCGTCGAGCAGGGGCTCGATCCCCTTGTTGCGCAGCGCCGAGCCGAGGAGCACGGGGAAGAGCAGGCATTCCATGGTCCCCTTGCGCAGGGCCGCCACCAGCCGCTCCCGCTCCACGGGGCGCCCTTCCAGGAAATCGGCGAGAATCCGGTCGTCGAAGTCGGCGGCCGCCTCGATCACAAGTTCCCGGGCCGCCCGGACCTCCTCGGTCCGTTCGGGAGGAACGGGGCCCCTCTCCACCGTGAGGTGTTCCCCGTCGCTGCCGAAGGTGAGGGCCTCCTCGGAGAGCAGGTCGATGACCCCGGAGAATTCCCCCTCCTCCCCGATGGGGAGCTGAAGCAGCACCGTCCGGGCCCGCAGGCGCTCCTCGAGCTGCTTCAGCACCGCTGATTGATCGGCCCCGATCCGGTCCATTTTGTTGATCAGGCAGACCCGGGGCACCCGGTAGCGGTCCGCCTGGCGCCAGACCGATTCGCTCTGGGGCTGCACCCCCTCCACGGCGCTGAAAATGGCCACCGCCCCGTCGAGGACCCGCAGGGAACGCTCCACCTCGATGGTGAAGTCGATGTGCCCCGGCGTGTCGATGAGATTGAGGGTCCACTCCTTCCAGCGGCAGGTGGTGCTGGTGGCGGTGATGGTGATCCCCCGCTCCTGCTCCTGGTCCATCCAGTCCATGGTGGCGGTCCCGTCGTGGACCTCCCCCATGCGGTGGATCTCCCCGGTCAGGAAGAGGATGCGCTCGGAAACCGTGGTCTTGCCCGCGTCGATGTGGGAGATGATGCCGATGTTGCGAAGGGATTTGAGGGGGGGGGAGGTCATGGCGTATCCCGGCGGCAAGGAGTCGGCTGATAGGGGCCCCGGGAAAAGGGGGAGGAAGCGGAGCGGAGCAGACGGGCGTCTCTCGCCAGGCCGTCAGTCCGCCTCGCCGAGCCCCTTGCGGATCTGGTAGAGGTCCTCCAGGGGGAGGCTGTTGAGCTCGAAGTATTCCCTCTCCATCTCCTCGAGGTAGAAGCGGTCGAGGCCGCTGTTTTTCAGGAAGTCCTCCCGCAGGGCCATGTCCTTGTCGGCGACGATGCGCGGCAGCAGGTTGTGCAGGTACATGGCCTCGGTCTTGATGTGGACGATCACCTCGCGGAAGAGATCGGCGGGAATCTCCTCCTGAAGGGCTTCCTTTTCCTTGAGCTCCCGGGAGATTTCAGCCCGCAGCTCCTCCTGTTCCGCCTTGGAGTTGTAGCGGGAGTAGTAGTGGCGGATGTGCTCCTTGGCGTGGCCGAGCAGCAGGCGGTAGAGGTTCTCCTGGTCGGTGATGAGGTTGAGCTCGGAGACCAGCCCCTGGATGGTCTGCCGCCCCTGTTCGAGCTGCTTTAGCCCCTCCCGCAGGTACTGCACCTTTTTGGATCCGAAGCGGCCCAGGTAGGGGTTTTTCAGAACCCCTTCGAAAAAGAGCTCCGCGAAGAGGGCCGGATCGAGGTCGTCGAACTCCTTCTTGTTTCCCAGCAGGCTCCGCACCGCCTCCTCGCTCAGGCGGATGTTCTCCATGAAGGCGAGGCGGCTGATGCTGGCGGCGGTGTTGTCGAAGCGGTCGAAGTAGGTGACGATGTAGGAGAAGCTCTCCAGCAGCCGGATGTCGGCTCCGTCTCGGATCTTCTCGTCGCAGGCCTTGCCGGTCTCCAGGAGGATCTGCTCGAAGTTGTGGTCCCGGTTGTCGCTCGCCTGCATCTTGGCGTGGAGGAGCTTGGCGAGGTCCTCGCGGTTGACGCTGGAGTCGATCTGGTGTTCGTGCAGGAAGATGCCGTCGAGGATCTGCCGGGTCTCGGCGAGGTAGTCCTGCTCCCCCTGGTCGACCAGTTTGTCGACCCGGAGCATGTCGTCGAGGGTGTAGAAGAGGGCGGCGGGGATCTTGTTGCGCACCGAGAGGGTCTTGAGGCGGGTGAGCCGGGCGTTCTCCTGCTTGTTGATGGTCCCCTTGCGGTGGCAGTCGATGAGGATGTTCTTGTACTCATCGACGATGCGACGGTTCTCGGGGTGACGGTACATGATGTCGATGCGCATCCGCTCCTGCTGGTAGCGGTCGATGCCGAGTTCGTCGGCGAGACTTTGCAGGCGCTCGTATTCCTGGTCGGGGATCGCCTTGTAGGTCTTGTAGAGGTGGCGGAAGGTCTCGTGGTAGCGGCGGTGCTTCTTGTGGATGAGCTTGATGAGATAGAGGGAGCTCTTGTGGCCGAGCAGCCCGAAGATCTCCTCGCTCAGGCGGGTGTCCTCCCCCCGGCCCACGCCGGCGGAGCGCTTGAGGAGTTTTCCGAGCTGGCGGAGGATTCCCTCCTGCTGCTCCCTCAGGCTGCCCGGAAAGGAGCCTGTGAGAAAGAAGAAATAGTTGTAGACGGCGTTTCCCTCGAAGAATATCCGCTCGTAGGGCTTGCTCCCCTCGGTGCGGTCGCTGAAGGCGAGGGAGCCGTCTTCCTTGTAGGTGGCTCCGTAGAGGACCAGGCGGTTGCTCACATCCATCTTGGCCAGATCGGCCAGGGGCTGCTCGACGCCGAACATGTACTCGCAGAAGGAGCCGCCGTTGCCGTGGTGGTGGATCCCCTCCTTGTCGAGAACCAGCTCGTTGCCCGGCGAGAAGAAGCGCAGGCGCTCCCCGGAGAACTCGTAGAAACAGCGCTGGAAGGCGTCCTTGGCGGCGGCCGTCGCGAAGTATTCAATGGTGTCGTCCACGTGGCCGTGGAGGAGGATTTCCTGGTGCATGGGTTCCCGTCGCGCGAAGTGTCGCGGTCCGCTGTTTCTTGACTCTGGAATTCAGACCCCCCTCAGGGGCAGGGTCAGGCGCTGGCCATCGTAGGCCAACTCGATCCCGGGGGGGAGCAGCGGCGAGTGGCGGTGGTGGTCCACCTCGTGGCTGAGGTGGGTGAGCAGGGTCCGCTTCGCCCCCGCCCGCTCGGCCGCCTCCACCGCCTGGGGGATGTTGAAGTGGGCCTTGTGGGGGCGAAACCGCAGCCCGTCGATGACCAGAACCTCGATCCCCTCGAGCAGCGGCCAGGATTCATCGGGGATGGCGCTGCAGTCGGTGAGGTAGGCCAGGGGGCCCATCCGGTATCCCTGGCTGGGGAAGCCTCCGTGGAGCAGAGGCACGGGTTGCACCGGCAGGCCGAAAAGCTCGAAGGGCTCCTCCGCCGTCACCGGCTCCAGGCGCGGGATGAAGCCGGGCTCGGGGTCGCCGGCGAAGATATAGGCGAAGACCCGGTGCAGCACCTGCATCGTCTCCCGGGAGCCGTAGATGGGGATGGCCGGGCTCTCGGGGGTGCTGAAGACCCGCAGGTCGTCGATGCCGTGAACGTGGTCGGCGTGGGCATGGGTGAAGAGGACCGCGTCGATCCGATCGATCCCCTCCCGCAGGGCCTGCTGCCGGAAGTCGGTGGCCGTGTCGAGAAGCAGGTTCTTCCCCTGCCAGCTCACCAGGGCGCTTGCGCGGGTGCGGTGATCCCGGGGGGAGGCGGAGGAGCAGACGGGGCAGCGGCAGCCGATGACGGGGACCCCCGTGCTGGTCCCCGATCCGAGGATGGTGAGTTCCAGCACCCCGCGGCTCATGCCCGGAAGGTGCCCATCTCTTCCTCCAGGGTGGCCGTCTGCCGGGAGAGCAGCTCCACGACCTGGTCGAGCTCGTCGGTGCGGGTCGCGTTCCCCTCGGCGATTTTGCGGATGCTGGAGACCGCGTCGACCACCTGCCGGCTGCGCTGGGTCTGCTCCCGGGTGGCGGTGTCGATGCGCTCGATCATGGCGCGGATCTTCTCCATGTTCTGGTTGATCTGGCGGCTTCCCTGGGTCTGCTCGGCGGTGCTGCGCTTGACCTGGGAGGCGATCTCCCGCATGGTTTCGGAGGCCCGGGCGAGCTGCTGGATGCCGTCGGTCTGCTGCTTGATGGCCGTGGCGATCTGGCCGAGCATGGTCGCCACCTGGTTGATGGAGGTGGTGATCTGGCGGCTCCCCCGAGCCTGTTCCTGGGTGGCCCGGACGATGCCGCGCACCTGCTCCCGGGATTTGAAGGTGCTGGTGCGGATCTTCTCCAGGGCGTCCCCGGCCTGGCGGGCCCGCTCCACCTCCTGACGGACCCGGCCACGCCCGGCGTTGATGGTTTCCACCGCGTCCTTGGTGCCGCGCTGCAGGTTCTTGATGATGGAGGCGATCTCCCGGGTGGAGGCTCCGGTGCGTTCGGCCAGCTCCGCGATCTCGTCGGCCACCACGGCGAAGCCCTTCCCCTGTTCTCCGGCCTGGGCGGCGATGATGGCGGCGTTGAGGGCCAGAAGCCCCGTCTGGTCGGCGACCTCGTCGATGACGGTGAGGATCTTGCCGATGGCCCCGGACTGGTTGCCGAGGTCCTGAATGACCTCGCTGCTGCGCTCCACCATCTCGCTGAGGGCGGTGACGCCGTCGATGGTGGCATCCACGGCGTCCTTGCCCCTCTGGGCGTCCTGGGCTGCCTGGTCGGAGAGCTGGTCGGTCTTCTCGGCGTTCTCCTCGATCTCCTTGATGCTCGCGTCGAGCTCCGTGATGGAGGACGCTGTGACCTCCGTGGAGGAGGAGAGGGTCCCGACGTTGTCGGCCACCTGCTGGCTGGAGACCGACATTTCGCTGATGGAGGAAGAGACTTCCTCGACCACGGAGAAGAGCTTTTCGATGTGGGCGGCGATCTCCTCGATGGTGGCTCCCAACTCCAGGGTGGCCGAGGAGCTCTCCTCCGAGGCGTTGACCAGGGAGGAGGTGCTCTCGGCGATGCCGGAGACCGACTCGTCGATCCCCTGCAGGGCCTGGTACGACTCCTGGAGCGATTCGACCTGGCGCTGGGCCCCGGCGTTGACCTCCCGGGAGGAGTGGCGGATGCGGTCGGTGGCCCCGGTCAGGTCGCCGGAGACGGCCCGGGTGCGGCGCACCGTTTCCCGCATCCGGGTCATGAAGCGGTTGAAGCTGCGGGCCAGGTCCCCCACCTCGTCCTTCGAGGTCACCGGCAGCTCCCGGGTCAGGTCCCCCTCACCCTCGGCGATTCCCTGGAGGTTTTTCACCACCGCCGAAAGGGGGCGGACGATCCCGCCGGAAATCCAGACCCCGACCAACAGGGCGAAGAGGCTGACCACGGCCAGGATGGCGAGAAGGGAATGGCGCATGAAGTTGCCCGCGGCCACTTCCTCGGAGGTGTCCAGAGCCATGAGGACTCCCTGGTCGGCCTTGCGCAGGGAGTTGGTGAAGAGGGCGAAGGGGGTCTCCCCGAACCGGGCTTCACGGAGCTGGCCGGAGACCACCCCTGAGAGGTCGAGTTTTGCCAGGCCCTCGTGGGTGGAGGCGAAGATGCCCGACTTGTCGTAGAAGGCGATGTCGGCCCGGCTGAGGGCCTTGATCTGGCCGGCCATATGCTCGTCGAGGAAGGTGACCCCCACCAGGTGCCCGACGATGTCGCTGCGCAGCTTGACGGGAGTGGCGGCCACGATTCCGAGCTTGCCGTCGAAGTGGGCGATGTCGTAGAAGGCATCCCCCTCGAGGCTGGCCTCGATCACCGGGTGGTCCTTGCCGCTGGTCGCCTTGAGGCCGGGATCCTGGGCGTTGCGCAGCAGCCTGCGGCCGGTCTTGTCGAGGACCTCGACCACGTCGAAGTTGAAGAGCTTGTGGGTGTCCCCCAGAGCGTCCCGGAGCTGGGCGCTGTCGCCGGTGAGGGTGGCGTAGTAGATGGCGTTGACCACGTCGGCGTTGCCCGCGAGCAGCTGCAGGTAGTTGGCCTTTTCACGCTGGCTGTAGGTGGTGCTCTGCTCGACGAAGCCGGAGACCTGGACGACCCGCTTCTTCATGTCCTTTTCGATCTGCCCTTCGCTGAGCCGGGAGACGAAGAAGAGAGTGCCGGCCAGGGGGATGACGGCCAGGCCGAGGAGGGCGACCAGGATCTTCCAGCGCAGACTGAGGTAGCCGAGCATAGCCCTGCCTTTTCTGATTGGTGGTTCGGGCGGCGGGGACCGCCCGGCCTTCGCCCCTGGGGGGAGAGGGTCTGGAAGAAGGACAAAACGCGGGGATATCGGGAGGTTAAACAGGGTAAAAATAACACCAAAAGGGACGGGCAGGCAACTGTTAATCTGAAAAAAGTCTCAGCGATTGCGGGTTCTCCGGGGGGAGACGAGCTCCCCCCGGACTCAGGAAGATCAATCGCCGCAGAGATGGAGCCGCCGCAGGTGGTCGCGGATGGCGGCCTGGTCCTGACGCTCCAGAAAGAGAAACTGAAGGCCCATGCCGGCCCGGAGGCGGGGCTGGTGCCCCTCTCCGGCCGGTGGGTTGACCCAGGCGACGCATCCCCGGCAGCGGATGGGGGCCTGCCGGTCGGGGAGGGTGAACTCGAGGGAAAAGAGACGGTCGAGGGGGGCGGGCTTCCGGGTTTCGATGAAGAGCCCGCCGGTGCCCAGGTCGGAGGCGGGATCGGTGCGCCTTATCCGTCCGCCGCGGTAGTGGACGGGAAAACGGGTTCTGAGGCGGGGGAAGGAGCGCTCGGGGAGCCCCAGAAGGCGCCGGGCCGCGGCGAGGAGTTCCAGGGAATCGATGGGGCGGGGGAAAATGCCGTCGCAGCCGGCCTGGCGGCAGCGCTCAACCTCATCCCCTTCGGAGCGGGCCGGGGCGAGGAAGAAGGGGATCTTTCGCAGCGCGGGGTCGGCCTTGGCCCGGCGGCAGCATTCGTCTCCGCTGAGTTCGGGCAGATCGAGATCGAGAATGGCCAGGTCGGGCCGCTCCCGTTCCGTCACCGCCAGGGCCTGCCGGCCTCCGTGGGCGACCATGAGATCGAGGTCCTCCCGGTGGAAAAGGGAATGACCCAGGGCCTGGAACAGGCCGCTGTCGCCGCTGACGAGCAACTTTTTCCGATGGTTCATGGCACGCCTCCCGGAGTGGAAATTCCCGCATCATACCAGAAAATTGGCCGACGCTAATAAAAAAACCGGGGAAGTGGCTGGGGGTCAGGAGATGGGGCGGGAGGCACGGGCGAGGAAGTCGGCGACCCGGGGAATGAACTTCTCCGGCTCCACCAGGAAGGAATCGTGCCCGTAGTCCGATTCGATGAGGTGGTATTCGACGGAGCGACCGAGCTTTCGCAGCACCGCCACGGCCTCCTCGGTCTGTCCCGGGGGGTAGAGCCAGTCGCTGGTGAAGGCGAGCCAGCAGGAGGGGCAGGTGACCCGGCCGAGGGCCTCCTCCAGGGAGTCGAAATTCCAGGCGGCGTCGTAGAGGTCGAGGGCCTTGGCCAGGTAGAGAAAGGCGTTGGTGTCGAAGCGGTCGACGAAGCTCGCCCCGTTGTATTCGAGATAGCGCTCGACCTCGAACTTGCCGAAGAAGTCGAAGACCCCGTCGCGGGCCGAGAAGCGCCGACCGAACTTAAGGTGCATGGAGGGGTCGGAGAGAAAGGTGATGTGGCCGATGGCCCGGGCCAGCGCGAGGCCGTCCGCCGGGGGATGCTCCGGCCGGTAGTTCCCCTTCTTCCACATGGGGTCGTTGAAGATCGCCTGGCGGGCTACGGCGTTCAGGGCGATGGCCATGGGGGAGGTGCGTGCCGTGCCGGCGATGGGGACGATGGAGCGCACGACCTGTGGGTAGATGATCCCCCACTCCAGGGCCTGCATGGCCCCCATGCTCCCTCCGATGACCGCCTGCAGGGTGGTGAGGCCGAGGTGGTCGATCAGGAGTTTCTGGGCCCTCACCATGTCCCGGACCATGAGGACGGGGAAGGAGAGGTTGTAGGGGCGCCCCGTGCGGGGGTTGGTGCTGGTCGGTCCGGTGGAGCCGCAGCAGGAGCCGATGACATTGGAGCAGATGACGAAATAGCGGTCGGTGTCGAGGAGCCGGCCCGATCCGATCATGTTGTCCCACCATCCCGGCTTCCGGTCTTCCTCCGTGTGTTTTCCGGCGGCGTGGGCGTCCCCGGTCCAGGCGTGGGTGACCAGGATGGCATTGGAGCGGGCGTCGTCGAGGCGGCCGTAGGTCTCGTAGGCGAGGGTCACCGGTCCGAGCATCCGGCCGCTCTCCAGCTTGAGCTCGGTGTCGAAGGTGGCGTATTGGGTTGTCACGATGCCGACGGAACCGGGCAAGGGCCTGACCTCAAGGAGAAACGTCGTTGCCTCAAAGGCGCGGAGACACTGGAGAGGGGCGAGGGAGGAACCGGAAAAGAACCCTCGGCCTTCCATGGAGGATCGGGATCACGGAGAGGAAAGAAAAAAGGCCCCTTCCCGCGGTCGATGGGAAGGGGCCTTGCGGATACGGGAGAACGAAGGGCGTATCAGCCAGGCTCCGTCCTCATCTCTCCCACCGTCGCCCCTGGGGGCCCGGCGGGAAGGAATTAGCACCTGACGTCCCCCTTCGCCTTTCGGCTTCGGCGGACCGGTTGCTGTGGTTTCGCAGGGCCTTATCCCTCCACCACTCGCGATAAAGACGACGCGCTATTCATGTTGTAAGGTCGAACACTAGCCGAAAAGAGCCGGCCTTGTCAATCGCTATTCATCCCGCCAGGGCCTCCTGGAGGTCCTCCCAGAGGTCCTCGGCGTCCTCGATCCCCGCCGAGATGCGCACCAGGGTCTCGGCGATGCCGAGCTGTGCCTTGGTGGCGGCGGGGATGGCCGCGTGGGACATGCTCCAGCAGTGGGTGAGGATGGTCTCCACCCCCCCGAGACTGGGGGCGATGATCGGCAGCCGCACCCCCCGCAGCAGCCGCTCGACCCCCGCCTTCTCCTTCAGCTCGAAGGAGAGGACAGCCCCGGGGCCCGAGGCCTGGGCGAAGTGAAGGTCGCGGGCCGGGAAATCGGAGAGACCCGGATAGTAGACCCGTGCCACCGCCGGGTGGAGGAGCAGCCGCTCGGCCAGGAGGGCGGCATTCTGCTGGGCCGCCTCGAGGCGGACCTTGAGGGTCTTGATCCCCCGGGAGAGCAGGAAGCTGTCGAAGGGAGAGAGGACGGCCCCGAAGGCGTTCTGGAAGAATTTCAGGCGCTTGGCCAGCTCCGGGTCGGCGGTGGTGACCAGGCCGGCCAGCAGGTCGCTGTGGCCTCCGAGGAACTTGGTGGCGCTGTGGATGGAGACATCGATGCCGAGCTCCAGGGGGCGCTGCAGCAGGGGGGTCATGAAGGTGTTGTCGAGAAAAGTGAGCAGCCCCCGGCGGCGGGCGATGTCCGCTACTCCCCTCAGGTCGGTGATCTTGAACAGGGGGTTGGAGGGGGTCTCCAGGAAGATCCCCCGGGTCTCGGGGCGGATGGCGGCTTCCAGTTTCCCCAGGTCGGTCAGGTCGACGAAGCTGGTGGTGATCCCCTGCTCCGGGAGGACGGCGGAGAGGTAGCGCCAGGAGCCGCCGTAGAGATCCTCGGGGGCGATCAGGTGGTCGCCGCTTTTGAGCAGGGAGAGGGCGCTGCCGATGGCGGCCATGCCCGAGGCGTAGGCGAAACCCCGCACGCCCCCCTCCAGCAGGGCGATGGCCTCCTCCACCTGCTGCCGGCTGGGGTTGCCGCTGCGGGCGTAGTCGAAGGCGCCGGGGCGACCCTGGGGGTGGTGGTAGGTGCTGGCGGGGTGGATGGGGACCACGGCGGCGCCGGTCGCCGGGTCGCGGTCCGTCCCCTGGTGGACGAGAAGGGTGGCGGGGCGCAGCTTTTTATCGCTCATCGATTCCTCCGGCGGGCGGGGCAAAAAAGCCCCGGGCGAAGGGCCCGGGGACGGATATTTACAAACTTAGTCGACTCCCCTCTTCGGGGCAAGCACTTTTCCCATGCCAGGGGGGGCTCAGGTGCGGAAGGCGCCGGTCTCCTTCTCAAGGGCCGCGGCCTGGGCGCAGAGCTCTTCCACCACCTGGTCGAGTTCCACGGTGCGGCCCGCGTTGGATTCGGCGATGGCGCGGATCTCCGAGACGGCCGATACCACCTGGCGGCTGCGCAGGGTCTGCTCCCGTGTGGCTTCGCTGATCCGCTCGAGCATCTGGCGCACCTCCTCCATGTTGCGGGCGATCTGCCTGCTCCCCAGGGCCTGCTCTCCTGCGCTCCCCTTGACATGGGAGGCGATCCCACGCATCGCCTCGGAGGCGTTGGCCAGTTGACGGGTGCCGTCGGTCTGCTGGCGGATGGCGGCGGCGATCTGCCCGAGCATTTCGCTCACCCGATTGATCGACTCGGTGATCATGCGGCTCCCCCGGGCCTGCTCCTGGGTGGCCCTGACGATTCCCCGCACCTCTTCGGTGGCCTTGGTGGTGCTGCCGCGGATCTTCTCCAGCGCTGCGCCGGTGCTCCGTGAGCGTTCCACCTCCTGATGGACCCTCTGGCTTCCGGCGGTCATGGCGGTCACGGCCTCCTCGGTGCCCCGCTGCAGGTTCTTGATGATGCCGGCGATCTCCCGGGTCGAATCGGCGGTCCGGTCGGCGAGCTGGCGGATTTCGTCGGCCACCACGGCGAACCCCTTGCCATGTTCCCCGGCCTGGGCGGCGATGATGGCGGCATTGAGGGAGAGCAGGCCAGTCTGGTCGGCCACTTCGTCGATCACGTTGAGGATTCGGCCGATGGCCTGAGACTGGCTGCCGAGCTCCTGCATGGCGGCGCTCGCCCGGTCGACAGTTTCGCGGATGGCACCGATCCCCTCGATGGTGGCGTCGACGGCCTCCTTCCCCGACTCGGCGTCCCGGGCCGCCTCCTCGGAGAGCCGGCTGGTGCGACCGGCGTTCTCCTCGATCTCCTTGATGGCGGCATCCAACTCCAGGATGGAAGAGGCCGTGACGTCAGTGGAGGAGGCGAGGATGCCGATGTTTTCCGTGATCTGCTGGCTGGAGACCGACATCTCGGCAATGGAGCTGGACACCTCGTCCACGGCGCCGAAGAGCCCCTCGGCCTGCTCGGCGATCTCCGCCGTGGAGGCCCCCAGTTGCAGGGTGGCCGAGGAGGCCTCCTGGGCCGAGCCGAGCAGGGCATCGATATGTTCGGCCACTTGGGAGGTCGCC
>JBFHXN010000036.1:0-12167 GCA_041598955.1 Desulfuromonadales bacterium
CCCCCCCCCCCCCCTCTTCCGGTGGGAAGACCCGTGACTTTCCGTCCCCGTCTCGCGGCGGGTTTGGTTTTTTCGGGACAAAAGATTAGACAAGGCCAACCTTTAACATGGTTTTCGCGGAGGTCAAGGAAGATTCAGGGCGGGGACCGGAAGAAAAAAGAGGCGACCAGGGCAGGCCGCCTCCTATTCAATCCAATGTTCCTTTGGGGTGGGATATCCCTCTAAGGTTTCACTCCGGAGGAGGGAACAGGTTCCCGGTGGATCTCCACGGGTATCGAAATGTTGACCCGGTATTCGGAGAAACTCACGGTGATCGTCTCTTTTCTGTCCGGACGGCTGATTTCCCTCTCCTGACGCAGGGGGAGGAGGAAACCCTCCACCTCGCAGAAGGTTGTGACGAAGAGGTCGTCGATGCTGCCGTCGGGGGCGGTGATGCGAACCTCCTGGGGAAAGGCCTCCCCCTTTCTCTCCTGGTAGCGGATCTCGGCTGCCACACGCTTGCCGTCGGCGGTGACGATCTCCAGACGCCGCAGAAGATCCCTTTCGGGGTCGATGTCTAAGAGGAGCTGCTGCACCTGGCGCTGGGGAAGGTCGAGCCCCTCGCCGTAAAAAGAGCCCTTCAGGTCGACGGGAGCAGGGAAGGATATCTGGAGGGTCAGCAGGCGCTTCTTCTCCATCAGGGCTTCGGAGCTTGTCCCGGTGGCGCCTTCGAGCAGGGCCCTGCGCGCCCCAACCATGGAGGCCGGGAGAAAGAGGGAGCGCAGTTCGACGGCGAATTCGGCGGAGAAGCGCCGGACCATCTCCTGCATGTAGGGAAAGACGTTGACCCCTTCGGCGCGGATGAGTGTTGCCCCGGTCGAGCGGTCCCAGAACTTCCGAAGCACCGGGGTCTCCGGGCGGGGGAGCTCCGGGGGCATGTTGGCCGTCATCTGGCGGAGCATGTCGGCGAACTTGGTGGTTTCGACCCGGGCCTGATAGTTCTCCAGGCCGGGCTGCAGGGCGGCATTTCGTTGGGAGACCTTCTCGAGAGGGGCCGGGTCGACTCCGGCGTGGACCTTGATGGGGAAGAGGGCGGCCAGGAACAGGACCAGACATGGAATCTTCTTCACCGTGACCTCCTTGCCGGCCGGGAAGAAGGTGAGCTTCCCTGCAGCGGAGAATGGGGCCCGAAGGGCCGAGAGGCAAAAATTATAACCCATCTAGCTGAAACAACAAGGGAAAGTCCACCGTCCAGGTTTGTTGACAGCTTCGGGCCCCCCTGCTATCCTCTGCGAATCGAAAAAGGAGGAACCACCGATGAACGTGTACCGGTGCCAGATCTGCGGCGACCCTTACCTTGGCGCCGAAAGGCCCAGCCACTGCCCCTTCTGCGGCGCCCTGCGGCATTATATCGTCCCCGCGGCCGAATATCGGCGCCCAGCCGTGGGAGAGCTCTCCAAAAAGACCCGGGAAAACCTTCAGCGCTCCCTGGAACTCGAGGTGGGAAACAGCTGCTTCTATCGCGGGGCGGCCAAGGTGGCCGATACCGAGGAGGGGAAGGCCCTCTTTTCGGCCCTCTCCAAGATCGAGGCCGAACACGCCTCGGTGATCTGCAAGATCCTCGGCGTTCCAAAGCCCGAAGAGCTTTATGAGACCGGCGACTGTTCCCCCTCTCACAAGGAGAACCTGGTCGAATCCCACAAACGCGAGGACCGGGCCGTACACCTCTACCGGCAGTTCCTCGAGGACGCGGTGGAGGAGAGGGTGCGTCAGGTCCTGACGGCCCTCATCGAGATCGAATCGGATCACCTTTCCTTCACCGATTGACGGGAAGAGAGATACCGAAAAAGCCAGGGTTCGCCCTGGCTTTTTTGTTTCCGTTATTGTCATTACGGTCACCAGACCTCCCTCCTCAGAGAATAAGCATGGTCGAAATCGACCTGAAAAAATTCCCGACGACCCCCGGCGTCTACCTGATGAAAGGGAAGGACGGGGCCGTTCTCTACGTGGGCAAGGCCAAGAACCTGCGGGCGCGGCTGCGCTCCTATTTCGCCGGGCCCGGAGACGGGCGGCCCCAGGTCCGTTTCCTGCTCGGGCGGGTGGAGGCGGTGGAGACCATCGTCACCGATACGGAGAAAGAGGCTCTGCTCCTCGAGAACACCCTGATCAAGAAGCATCGCCCTCGCTACAACATCACCCTGCGGGACGACAAGACCTACGTCTCCATCCGACTCGACCCCCGTGAGGAGTTCCCGGCCCTGCAGGTGGTGCGCCATGTGAAGCGGGACGGGGCCCTCTACTTCGGGCCCTTCGCCTCATCCGGCGCGGTACGGGAAACCCTCAAGGAGATCTACCGGGTCTTCCCCCTGCGCCACTACCCCGTGGAGCGCTGCAGTCGCCGGGGGCGCCCCTGCCTTTTCCACCAGATCGGCCAGTGCAGCGCCCCCTGTCACGGCAAGATCAGCGCCGAGGCCTACCGCGAACTGGTGAAAGGGGTGATCGCCCTGCTCTCCGGGCGCGAGAGCGAGGTCCTCGCGACCCTGCGGGAGAGGATGGACCGGGCCGCCTCGGAGATGCGCTACGAGGAAGCCGCCCGTCTGCGGGACCAGATCCGGGCCATCGGGCAGACGGTGGAGCGCCAGAAGGTGGCCGAGGCGGGAGGCGGAGACCAGGACGTGCTTGGTCTCCACAGGGAGGGGGGGGAGGTGGAGATCGCCCTGCTCTTCGTGCGGGAGGGGAAGCTGGTCGGGCGGCGCAGCTACAACCTCGAGTGGCGTCTGGAAGAGGAGGAGCTCATTTCCTCCTTTCTGCAGCAATACTATGCCCGCGACGTGGTCATCCCCGACCATATCCTGCTCCCCTTTCTGCCGGAGGATACGGAAACCCTGGCCGACTGGCTCGGGGAGCGGCGGGGGAAGAAAGTCATCCTCCACGCCCCGCAGCGGGGGGAAAAAGTGGCCCTGGTGCAGATGGCCGCCAGCAACGCCAGGGAGGCCTTCCGGGAGCGGGGGAGCCGGCGGGAGGCCCGCGAGGGGGTGCTGGAGGAGATCCGTGAGCGGCTCCAGCTCTCGCGCCTCCCCCGGCGCATGGAGTGCTTCGACATCTCCCACGTCCAGGGGCGCCTCACCGTCGGGAGCATGGCGGTCATGGTTCATGGGGAGCCCGCCCCCGGAGAGTTCAGGCATTATCGGGTTCGCACGGTGGAGGGGAGCGACGATTACGCCTCCCTCCGGGAGGTGCTCGGCCGGAGACTGGCCCGGGGGATGGCCGAGGAGGACCTCCCCGACTTCATCCTCATCGACGGGGGGAAGGGGCAGCTCGGGGTTTTTACCCTGCTTCTCGAAGAGCTGGGCCTGGCGGGGAAGATTGACGCGGCGGGCATTGCCAAGAGCCGGGTGGTGGCCAACGTGCGGGGCAAGGCCGTGGAGCGGAGCGAAGAGCGCTTTTTTCTCCCGGGGCGCAAGAACCCCGTGGTTCTGCGGGCCGGTTCACCCTCCCTCTTTCTGCTGGAGAGGTTGAGGGATGAGGCCCACCGTTTCGCCGTCACCTACCACCGCATCCTGCGCAGCAAAACCACCCTGCGCTCGGGGCTGGAGGAGATCCCGGGGGTGGGGGTGGCCCGTCGCAAGGCACTGCTGAGGCACTTCGGAAGTCTGAAGCGGGTCCGGGAGGCAAGCCTGGAGGCGCTGCGGGAGATGCCGGGACTGCCGGGGTCCCTCGCCGAGACGATCTATCGCCATTTTCATGGGGGGAAGGGATGAACACCCATGTGAAGCGGGGGAGGGGGAGAAAGGCCGATGCTTTTTATTCTCCGAAGACCCGGCCGTAGTCGGTGAACTGCCTGAGGGCCTCTTCCTCCAGGCGGATGCGCCGGCGCAGCACGGCCAGGTTGGCCAGGGAGAAGAGGATCAGGGTGAGGGGAGCCCTGGCCACAAGGGGGATGAGAGCGAACTCCAAAGTCACGACCAGGTAGTTGGGGTGGCGGAGCAAGCGGTAGGGGCCCCGGTGGATGGCTCCTTCCCCGGGAACGAGGATGATGCGGGTATTCCAGGCCCTCCCCAGGCTCGCGACGCACCAGTAGCGCAGAAGCTGCAGCAGCACCAGGGCCGTCAGCCCGAAGAGGGTGAGCCCATCGAGGGGGATGCGCCAGGGGAAGGATTCGGCCACCAGGGCCGCGAAGAAGAGAAGGTGCAGGCCGACCACAGTACGGTAGGTCTTGGCGAAAAACTCCTTTCCCCCCCGGGCGAGGGCGTCGCGGCGGTTCCGGCGGGCCAGCCAGAGTTCGAAGAACCGCTCCAGGGCAAGAGGGGCGAAAACCCACCAGAGAGACATCCCGTCAAACCTCCAGAAGAACCATTTCAGCGGAGAAACCGGGCCCGAAGGCGGCCAGAAGTCCAGGGCCGGGCCTCTCTCTCCAACCTCCCGCCAGCCATTTCTCCAGCACCACCAGCACCGAAACCGAGGAGAGGTTCCCCTGCTCCCACAGGACCTCTTCGGTCAGGGCCAGCTCCTCCTCCCCCAGGCCCAGAGCCTGCCGGCAGGCGTCGATCACCTTGGCCCCCCCGGGGTGGAGGATGTGGTGGCGCAAATCGTCCATCCTCATTCCCCGCTCCGAGAGAAAGTCCTTCACCAGCCCCGGCAGCTCCTGACGAACCAGAGTGGGGAGACGGGGGGAGAGGACCAGTTCCATCCCCTCGCCATGAAAGTCCCATCCCATGATCCGGTAGCTGTCGGGGAAGAGGTGGGAGCGGGTGGCCCTCATCCGCGGGCCGGCGCCCCCGGTCTCCTCCCCCCCGACGAGAACCGCGGCGGCCCCGTCCCCGAAGAGGGCGGTGGCGACCAGGTTCTTTTTCGAGGCATCGCCGCCGAAGAAGGTCAGGCTGCAGCATTCGAGGGCACTCACCAGGACATGGGCCTTCGGATGGGCCCGGCAGTAGTCGAAGGCCCGGGCCAGGCCGGCCGCGCCCCCGGCGCAGCCCAGGCCCCAGAGGGGAGCTCGGGAGGTGGTCGGACGGAACCCCTCTTCGTTGATCAGGCGGGCATCGAGGGTGGGAGTGGCGTATCCGGTGGAGGAGACGGTGATGAGGTGATCGATCCTGTCCGGGTGGAGAGCTGCGCTCTCCAAGCACTCTCTGACGGCCTTGGCCAGCAGGGGAAGCCCCTCTTCAAGGTAGATGCGGTTGGCTTCCGAGGGGGGGCGTCGGCCCAAGTACCACTCGGGGGGGCGCATGAGGGGGCGCCGTGAGATGCGTGATCTGTCGAAGATGGAAAGGAGCCGTTCGAGGTCGGGAACCCGTCCCTCGAAGAGAGGGGGAGCCAGCGCCCGGATCTGCTCCTGGGGAACGAGGTGGGGGGGGAGCGCGTGGGCGGCGGAAAGGATTTTCGGCATGGAGAGTCCTCGGGAAGGAGGAGGGAGGGCGGAATCAGGACTTGGCCGCCGCCGCGGGGATGATCAGGACCGGGCAGCTTGAACCCCGCAGCACCCCCTCGCTGACGCTCCCGACCAGGGCCCGGTAGATGGCCCCGTGGCCGTGAGACCCCATGACGAGGAGTTCGGCTTTGAGCTTTCGGGCCTCGCGCAGGATCGTCTCCACCGTCGGGCCCTGCAGCAGCAGTGCGGTGGCGTCGAGGCCGTCCTTTCTCAGCCCCTCCGCCAGAGCTTGGAGGTCGCAGTGCTCCTTGCGGTAGCGGGCCGCGAGCTGGTCGCGCATCACAGGGGTATCGGGAGCGTGACCGATGAACTCGGGTTCGGGCAAGGCCACGTGGATGAGCCAGAGTCTTGCACCGAAGGCGTGGCCGGCGGCAGCCGCCTGGGTGAGAACGGCCCCGGAGATATCGGAAAAGTCGACGGGTACGAGGATGGTATTCATGGGCGCCTCCCCTGGGCAAAGCTCCGGTCGGGCTCTAGGTCCGGGCCGGGGCGTATGACTTCATTATAGCAGGAGGGCTGGGGGGGGCGGCTCTGGAAGGGCTGAAGGGGGACATCCCTCTTGGGCCAGGAACCAAAAGAGGCCTTGCGGAGGAGGGACCGCCTGGTCAGGAACCCGGGCGGGGGCGGGAGATCATGGTCAGCCCGGCGCAGTAGACGGCCAGGCGCTTGAGGTAGTCTTCCACCCGGTGAGGGTTGGTCTTGCTGCGGCGGAACCACCCCTCGCCGAAGAGGGATTTCTCCTTGGGTTTGCCTTGGATGTCGTGGTTTTCCATGTAGAGCTCGAAGCCGCGGATGAACTCGGGGTGCAAGGGTGCCCCCCACTCCTTGAGCCTGGACAGGGAGGTTTCCAGGGCCGCAAGGGCGTCCTCCCGGATGCTCTCTTCGAGGGTATCGCGGCAGTAGGGAGCCCAGACCTCGGGGTAGAGCTCCTCGGGGGGGCGGCGGGTCTTGAGGGTCTGGCGGGTCAGGGAGGCGACCATTCGGTCGAAGGAATCCTGGTCGAGATATTTTTTCCCCATGGTGTGGCTCCGTAGGATTTGTCGTCTGGACCGGCCCGGCGTTCCGGTCTTGGTGCGAAGGGAAGTTTAGAACGGGGCCCGGAAGGGAATCAAGGGGATTCTCTCCTGTTACGGTCTCTTTCAGAAGGCAACCCGTCTTCTAATGGTCCCGGACGATCTCGAAGAGGGTGACCTCGGGAGGGGAGAGGACCCGCATGGGAGGCCCCCAGGTCCCGGTGCCTCGGCTGGCGTAGAGCCGGCCTCCTCCCGGAAGCTGGTAGAGGCCGTCCTGCATGGGATACTCCAGGGCGGTGAGGAGGTTGAAGGGGAAGACCTGACCGCGGTGGGCGTGGCCGGAGAGCTGGAGGTCGAAAAGACCTTCGGCCCGGGGGTTGAACCGGGGGCGGTGCTTGAGAAGCAGGGTGAACAGTTCCCGGCGAGCCCCCTGAAGCACGGGGAGTTCATCCGGGTTCTGGCGACCGGCGGGGTCGTCCACCCCCGCCAGGGTGAGACGTCCGGCGAGGGTGACCGCCTCGTTGCGCAGCACGGTGAAGCCGCTGCGCTCCAGATAGGAGAGGGCCTGATCGAGCCCCGCGTAATATTCGTGGTTGCCGGTGACGGCGAATTTCCCCAGAGGGGGCGTGAGCTGCCGCCAGAGCTCGCTCAATTCTTCGAGGTGGTCGATCTGGGCGTCGACGATGTCGCCGGTGGCCACCAGGATGTCGGGGGCCAGCTCCGCCAGCCGGGCGACGATGGGGGCCAGTGCCTCCTCGCGGTGGATGAGCCCCAGGTGAAGATCGGAAACCTGGGCCACGAGGAGCTTCTCTACCCCCGGGGGGAGCTTGTCGGTGACGATTCGCACCCTCTCGACGCGCAGGGTGGCCGCCTCGTGGAAGCCGTAAAGGCCGGTGGCGAGAACGGCAAAGACCACGAGAAGGGCGGCGGCGGGCCGGTGCAGTGTGAGCAGAGGCCAGCCGGGAAGGAGCTTTGCCAGGCCGAGAGCGAAGAGGTGCCAGAGGCCGAAGAGCAGGAAAAGGCAGAAGGCGAGAAAGAGAAAGCCCATCCAGCTGTAGCCGACCCAGGCCAGACCCCGTGCGCTGAGATGGTAGCCCCCCCGGTCGAGGAGCCTCACCGCCAAGGGGGCAAGGATCATCAGGGTCATCCAGGTCAGGGTCAGGGAGGGGAGGGCCGGGTGGCCGGCGAGCAGGGGGTGCACCCCCCAGAAGACCAGGGCGTGCATGGCGGCGTAGATGGTCAGAAATGTCAGGGCGAACAGGACCATGGGGAGCACGGCGGCCTCCGGAGCGATGGGGGAAATGGTGAAAGTTCAGGCTGCAGAAAAACCCCCATCTGCGTCGTTCCCCTTGACCTCGTCGCTGCGACGTAGCTCTCGCTACGCCTCGCTCCTCGCTCTGCGGGCGTCTTGCATCTGAAGGTCTTTGAGCAGCCTCCAAAATCAGTTTGTCAACAAGCTGAGTTAAACAGAAAGACCCCCGGCCGCAAGGCCGGGGGTCCATGGAGCGTTTCCGGATGGGCGGGGATTACTCCACGACCACCTTGGCGTCCTCGAGGATGGCCGCGTACTTGTAGCCGTAGCCGAAGTCCTTGTCGAGGGTGAGCTTGCCGGTGACCAGAACGGTGTCGCCGACCTTGGCCATGCTCGAGGTGGTGATGGTCAGGTCGTTGCTGCCGGCGGCGCCGGTCCCGTCCTGCAGGTGGATCCAGTTCTTGCCCATGATCTCGGCGTTGAACTTGACCACCTTGCCGCGCACCTTGACCTCTTTGCCGGAGAGGGCCTTGGTGTTGCCGAGGATCTCCTCGACGGTCTTGCCCCCTTCGGCCTTCTTGAGGCCCTTGAAGTCGACCCCGGCCGTGGCTGCATCGGCGGCCACCTGGGGATGGCCGGCGGGCATCTGAGCGGCGGCCTGTTCCTGGGCGCCGCCGACGAGGATGGCGTCGACGAAGTAGACCATCTCGAAGGTACGGTCGAGGCTCTTGCTGTGGTAGTTGGGCATCGGCATCCCCTCGGGGACCACGACGGGGTCGCCGACCTTCACCTGGAATTCGGGGGCCGCGGCCCAGACCTTCTCGGCGCCGGTGTCGACCTGCACGTAGGTGTAGCCGGCGGCGTTCATGGTCTCGAGCACGGTGCCGGTCTTGCCGGCCGAGGGGGCCTGCTGGGGGGCGGCCTGCTCGGCGCTCTTGGGGGTTTCGTTCTTGCAGCCGGCGGCAAGGACCAGGCTGACCAGGCCGGCAAGGATCAGAATCAGACTCTTTTTCACCAGTCTCCTCCAGTGCTTGATGGGGTTTGGTTTTTCCGGCGCCGGCGGACCTGCCCGTCGGACACCAGCGGCAAAAATAACATATTTCGCTCACCGGGAACAAGGGAATTAGGTGGGCAGGACAAAACCTCGCCGGTCGGGTATCGGGTCTATCCCTACCGGGAAGGGCTGCGGCCGTAGCGGTGGACCATGGCGGAGAGCCTTGCGGCGAGCTCCCCGGTGAGGGCCCCCGGGAGGAAACGCCACCCCCAGTTGCCCCCCGGGCGCCCTGGGAGGTTCATGCGGGCGCCTCCCCCGAGGCCGAGGACGTCCTGAAGGGGGAGGATGCAGAGGTCGGCCACGGTGGAAAGGGCCGCACGGTTCAACTCCCAGGGGATGTCTCCACCGGGGGTGCCGAGGTAGGCGCGTATCGAATCCCGTGCCGGCCGATCGAGCCCCTCCCACCAGCCGAGGGTGGTGTCGTTGTCGTGGGTGCCGGTATAGACCACGCAGCGTCGCGGCAGGTTGTGGGGGAGGTAGGGATTGTCGGGCCCCGAGTCGAAGGCGAAGTGGAGAATTTTCATCCCCGGCAAGGCAAAGCGCTCCCGAAGGGCCTCCACCTCGGGGGTGATGACTCCGAGATCCTCGGCCACCAGAGGTGCCTCGGGGATCATCCGCTGGAGGGCCGCAAGGAGTTCGGCCCCGGGCACGGGAATCCATCGGCCGTTGACGGCGGTGGTTTCCCCTGCCGGGATGGCCCAGCAGGCCTCGAAACCCCGGAAGTGATCGATTCGCACCAGGTCGGCGAGGGTCAGGTTCCAGCGGATCCGGTTCAGCCACCAGGCGTAGCCGTCCTTCGCCAGGGTCTCCCATCGGTAGAGAGGGTTGCCCCAGAGTTGACCCGTGGCACTGAAATAGTCCGGGGGGACTCCGGCCACCTGGGTGGGCTGCCCCTGGGGGTCGAGGTGGAAGAGTTCGGGGTGGGCCCAGACCTCCGCCGAATCGAGGGCGACGAAGATGGGGATGTCCCCGAAGAGGCTGATGCCCAGGCCGTTGGCGTAGTCCTTGAGGGCGAGCCACTGCTCGAAGAAGGCGAACTGGGCATATTGCTGCTGGAAAACCCCCTCCGCCAACTCGGCTCCGAGATGGCGCAGGGCCGCGGGCTCGCGCCGTCTGATCTCGGCGGGCCACCCCTGCCAGGGGCCCTCCCCCAAGTGGCGGCGAAGGGCCTGGAAGAGGGTGTAGTCGGGAAGCCAGGTCGCCTGGTCGGCGCAGAAACGCTCGAAGGCCTCCCGCCGCTCCGGGGAGGGGGAGGCCCGGAAGCGAAGAGCCGCCCTGTGGAGAAGGCGTCCCTTGCACCCCTGGACGTAACCGAAGTGGGCTTCCCCCTCGGGCATGTCGATTCCTGCGATATCCGAGGGTTCCAAATCTCCCGCCTCCACCAGGCGCTCCAGGCTGACCAGCAGGGGGTTGCCGGCAAAGGCCGAGAAGGCGCTGTACGGGGAGTCGCCGAATCCCGTGGGTCCCAGGGGGAGGATCTGCCAGACGCTCTGCCCGGCCGCGGCCAGCCAGTCGACGAAACGGTATGCCTCGGGGCCCAGGTCACCGATGCCGTGGGGGCCGGGAAGGGAGGTCGGATGGAGGAGGATGCCGCTGGACCGGGGAAGCTTCATGCGGGCCCCTTTTCGTGGAGGACTCCCTCGCAGGGACGGCAGGATGGGGGCGCCGCTCCGGACCCGCGGTGGGCGCCCCGGAGCTCCCGGTCGAGGAAATAGCTGATGACGGTCCGGATGGCGACGATTCCCCCCAGGATCAGAAGTCCCTGGAGGTCGGGGCGGGCCAGGGTGTGGATGATGTCGGCGGCGAGGAGAAATTCCAGGCCGAGAAGCAGGTAGGTTCCGAAGTGGTGTCGCAGGTCCTCGCTGCGACGGAGGAAGTCTCCGCCCCGCAGCCGGTCCCACTCCAGGCGCAGAAAGGCGGCGAAGGCCACCAGCGCCCCGTAGACGATGATGGCGATGCCGGCGAGGCCGATGGAGAGGGCGATGGGGTCGAGAATTTTCATGGCGCACGAGCCTCCCGGTGATTGAGAACGGCATCCATTCTACCACCTGCCATCCCTTCGCCAAGAGCTGAGATCAGCTCTGGTCTCCCCGGCATTGACCCGCTTCACCTTTTTGCGGTATTATCCAGCAGTGCGACGGGCCCCAGCCGGCCCGCATTTTTTTTGTCCAGCGGACGAAGGGGTTCCTTCGGCCAGCCCTGCGAGAAGACAGAGGTCAGCATCTTGAGCAGCCTGCAGAAAGAAATCGAAAAGCGCCGCACCTTCGGCATCATCAGCCATCCCGACGCCGGCAAGACCACCCTTACCGAGAAGCTCCTGCTCTTCGGAGGGGCGATTCAGCTCGCCGGGGCCGTCAAGGCCCGCAAGGCCGCCCGCCACGCCACCAGCGACTGGATGAAGATCGAGCAGGAGCGCGGCATCTCCGTCACCACCTCGGTAATGAAGTTCAACTACCGCGACTTCGAGGTCAACCTCCTCGACACCCCCGGTCACCAGGACTTCTCCGAGGACACCTACCGGGTACTCACGGCCGTCGACTCGGCGCTGATGGTCATCGACAGCGGCAAGGGGGTGGAGCCCCAGACCGAAAAGCTCATGGAGGTCTGCCGGATGCGCAACACCCCGGTGATCACCTTCATCAACAAGCTCGACCGCGAGGGACTGGCCCCTCTCGACCTGCTGGCCGACATCGAGGAGAAGCTCCAGATCGAGTGTGTTCCCCTCTCCTGGCCCATCGGCATGGGCAAGCGCTTCCGGGGGGTCTACAACCTCTTCCGCAAGGAGTTGCAGCTCTTCACCCCCGGGGGAGAAACCCGCCACCAGGACGGCATCGTCATCCGCGACATCTCGGACCCCAAACTTGACGAGCTGCTGGGCAGCCAGGCCGACGAGCTCCGGGAGGACATCGAGCTTCTGGAGGGGGCGGCCAACCCCTTCGATCACGGGGAGTACCTCAAGGCGAGCCAGACCCCGGTCTTCTTCGGCAGCGGTGTCAACAACTTCGGCGTGCGGGAACTGCTCGACGCCTTCGTCGAACTCGCCCCGGCGCCGGGGCCCCGTGCGACCATGACCCGGGAGGTCTCCCCCCAAGAGGAGGCCTTCTCCGGCTTTGTCTTCAAGATCCAGGCGAACATGGACCCCATGCACCGGGATCGCATCGCCTTTCTGCGCATCTGCTCGGGGAAGTTCACCCGCGGGATGAAGGTGCGCCACCACCGTCTCGGCAAGGAGGTCGCCCTCTCCAACGCCACCATCTTCATGGCCCAGGACCGGGCCAACGTCGAGGAGGCCTGGCCCGGCGACATCATCGGCATCCACAACCACGGCACCATCAAGATCGGTGACACCTTCAGCGACAAGGAACCCCTCAAGTTCACCGGCATCCCCAACTTCGCCCCCGAGCATTTCCGCCGGGTGCGCCTGAAGAACCCCCTCAA
>JBFHXN010000037.1:0-12063 GCA_041598955.1 Desulfuromonadales bacterium
CGACCCTCCCGGTGACAGGTTGTTAATACACCCCCTGTCGCCGGGTGTCAACAGGAAAGCCCCCGCGCTTGGCGCGGGGGCTCTGGAGGAGTCGAGCTCAGGCCTTGGCTTCGGTCGTGCACGCGGCATCGGTGGCCGGGACACTGGAGGGGGACGAAGCGGGATTTCCCTTCGACGGAATCGCCCTGGCACCGGGGAGCTTCTGTCGGCGCTCCTCGAGGATGGAGAGCATCCGCTCGACGGTGAGGTCGGGATTGCCTTCCACGAAGAAGAAACCACCGAGCAGATCCCGCACCCCCTCGGTGAGCAGTTCCGTCACCACCTTGCTCCCCGCGATGGGGGGCATGTGCCCGAGATGGACGGGGATCCCCGAGCCGACCAGGTAGGTTCCGATGGAAATTGCTTTTTCCGTGGTCCACTCGGGGGCGGACCCGACAGCGGGCACCTCGGCCATATCGACGCCGAGATGATCGGCCAGGGAGCCCAGAAGCACAAGCATGCGGGAGCAGTCGACACAGGAGCCCATGTGGAGGATGGGGGGGATGCCGAATTCCTTGCAGAAGCCCTGAAGCCCGGCCGAGGCGCTCTCGACCGTCTCCATCGCCATCAGCCCGGCCTTGGCCACGGCGATGGCCGAGCAACCGGTCCCCAGCACCAGAACGTCATTGCGGATCAGCTCCTTCGCCAGGCTGACGTGGAGGTAGTCCTGGGTGATCTTGGGGTTGTTGCAGCCGACCACGCTCACGATGCCCCGAATGCGGCCGCTTTTCAGGGCCTCGGCCAGGGGAGCGAGGCTCCCTCCCAGGTGGGAGGTGATCTCCTCGACGCTGTAGCCCACCCGGGCCGGCACCACGTGCTGCGGGATGTAGACCTTGGCCGGGTTGCGCCGGGGGAAGACCTCGATGGCCGATTCCACCACCTTCCGGGAGATCTCGAGGGAGCGGGACTCCTCGAACTGGATGTGAATGGCCCCGGGGAAGAGGGCCTGCTCGCTGGTGGTGATGAAGCGGGTGTGGAAGCAGCGGGTGAGGTTGACCATGGAGGGGAGGATGCACTGGACGTCGACAACCACCGCCTCGATGGCTCCGGTCATCACCGCCAGTTCCTGGTGGAGGTGGTTGCCCGCCACCGCCACCCCCTTGCGCATCATGATTTCGTTGATGGTGCAGCACATCCCGATGATCTTGACCCCTTTGGCCCCGATCTTTCGGGCGGCCTCCTGCATCTCCTCGCCGAGGGCGCAGTCGATGAGGGCCTCGGAGAAAATCGGCTCGTGCCCATGGACCACGATATTGACGTATTCCTCGTCGATGACCCCCAAATTCGCCTCGGCGGATTTGACCCGCGGCGTGCCGAAGAGGACATCCTGGAGTTCCGTGGCGATCATCGACCCCCCCCAGCCGTCGGCCAGGGCGCAGCGCACCCCCTGCACCAGGAGGGAGAGAGGGTCGTGGTCGGTCCCGAAATGGGTACGGTGGAGCACGTCGACGGGCTCCCGGTCGATGCTCCGGGGAAGCAGTCCGAAATGCCTCCCCTCCGGTCCCGCCAGAAGGGCTTCCACCTCCCGCAGCCTCTCGAGGCGCCGCACGGGCATGTAGCACTCGGCAAAGCGGAAGGGGCCAGAGTCCTGGGCTCCGAAGCAGTCCAGGGCCACGTCGGCCACATCCCCGGCCACCTCGGCCACGGTCCGCCCGGCCGTCGCGACACCGAGTCTGGCGGCGACGGCCATCAGCTTGGCCGGATCCTTGACGGCATACTGCCCATTGCGGCCGGCGGCCACTTCCTTGAGCAGCAGGGCCGGCTTGCGACCGTGATCCGAGTGGGACGAGGCCCCCGCCGCGATCATCCGGATGAGGTTTCTGGCCACGATGGTGTCGGCATCGGCGCCGCAGACCCCGCGGTCGGGCTTCTTTCCGGAGAGGTTGATGCGACAGGGCCCCATGGAGCAGATGCGGCAGCAGACCCCCTCCTGCCCGAGACGGCATTGGGGGCTCTGGCTCTCCAGCCTGTCCCAGATGGTCTCGTAGCCTTCGCGGTCACTGACTTCCAGCATCTCCCGGGCGGCCGGGTCGGCGGTTCTCTGGTCGGCCTTCTTCAGCACGGCGGTCTCCTTCTGTTGGCGGGCTCACGGAGCCCTTCCCCTTCGTCGTCATTTCCGAGGATCGCAACGGACTCCCCGGGCTGAGTGCAGATTCCGTTCCGAATTGCACCCCATCCATTAATTCTAATCTATCTTTTTTGCGAAACCTTCGGAAGACCAATCCTTTAACGGATCCCGAAGGGGAGGGATAGAGCCCTTCGGTGACATTCCGGAGGAAGGGCATGACATTTTTTGTTACTGGCGGTTAGGGAGTTGGCCGTACCGGAAAAAGCCCGACGACCGAGCAGGATGTTACCTGGATATGACACGGGACTTTTTCAAGATACCGTTTCTTATAGACTTTTCAGTCAATGAAACCGACGTTCCCCGCAACTCGCCCCTTGTCAGGAGCTCAATGGCCCCTCCTTGTTTATGCATTATTCACGATATTGCATTGGAACACAATATGCAAACTTAAGGCGCTCCGAAACCAACGGAAAATATCGTCCCTTCGGCCGGCGGAGATGCTTCGGCCCATGAAGGACAAAACCAAGGAGGTCAGGGAAGATGAAGGCAGTCATCGTCAACTGCATGGCGGACATGGTCAAGGAGAAGTACGGGCGGGCAAAGTGGGAGCAGTGCCTGGAGGCGGCGGGAATGAACAAGCTCTCCTACTTCCTCTCCACCCAGGACATCGAGGACGGAGCGGTCATGAAGCTGGTCGAGGCCGGCTCTCGGGTGCTCGGTATGAACATGTCGCAGCTCGCCGACGCCTACGGCGACTACTGGGTCAACACCTACGCCCAGAAGATCTACAAGGTCTACTTTCGCGGGGCCTCTTCGGCCAAGGACTTTTTGCTGAAGATGGACCAGCTCCACGAGACCGTGACCCAGAACATCGCCAATGCCCGCCCTCCCCGGTTCGAGTACCGTTGGAAGAACGACAAGACCCTGGTCATGTCCTACAAGTCGGAGCGGGGAATGATCGACTTCCTCATGGGACTGGTCAAGGGGGTCGGCAAACACTTCAACGAGCGGCTCAACGTGGTCAAGCTCAACAACCGGGAGCTGGAAGTCACCTTCCCCTGATTCAGACGGAGACATCTTCAGCGGGAAGACTGATTGGAAACTTGAAAAACGGTCCTATTGCCCAAGGAAGATCACCTCAACGCAAAGTCGCAAAGAATCGGATCAGGTCGCAAAGGAACCCCAGGAGTGTTTGGCCTCATCTTTAGCGTCTTTCCTACCTTCTTGGCGCCTTTGCGTTAAATGCTTTTGTTTGGGTTATAGTACCGAAATGAAAAGGCCGGGCCCCATAGGGAGCCCGGCCTTTTCGTTGTCTCTGCGAAAACCCGGTCTACTTGGGCGCGAACATGGCGAAGTTGCCGAAGGTCTTGTAGCACTCGACGAAGTTCGGCTTGACGGCCATTCCGGCCTGGATGATCCTGGCCTTGTCGCCGCTCTCCAGGGCGGCGGCGAAATTCTCCAGCACTGCGGATTCCTTGGCCTGGAAGGCGTAGTAGTTGACGACCTGAACCGGCTGCAGGGCCCAGAGGGATGCGTCGAAGGGGCACTTGACCACGTCGTCCCAGGCCTTGTTCGCGTGCTTGAGGGTCACGGCCAGCTCGGCCAGCAGCGCATCGTCGATATCGGCGGGGGTCTTTCCCTTGACCGAGAGGACGATGTGCTCCATCGGCTCGTGGAAGATGGTCAGCTTGTCGGTGATGAACTTGGGGAAGCCGTTCTTGGGGCGCAGCTCGAGCATCACCATCCGCACCGCCTCGAGCTCCTCGTGGGCCTGGGGGAGGATGGTGACGCTGCCGGTGCGGACAGCGCTCTGGACGATGTCATCGGCAGCCTGAACGGCCCACTCGATCTCGTCGAAATACTTCTGCCAGTTGGCGTAATCGGGCTTGTAGAAATAGTATTTGCCCGAAAACTCTGCCCAGGATGCCTTGAAGACCTTCATCGAGGCCACCGAGGCCTGCAGATTCATGGCGCTGGTGAAGAAGAGGGGCGGAATGTAGGTCTTCTCCAGAACGACCATGTCCCTCTCCAGGGCTCCGTCCTTGGCCGCGGCGGTGCCGGCCATCAGAAGCACGCTGCAGGCGAGTACCAGCAGAACTCCCAGAATCCTTTTCATCGATTTTCCTCCTTGGTCAGTCCCCTGCTCTCAGGGGTGTTCATTCTCTCCTGGTCGAACGCCGCATGCCGACGGCATGCCCGCTCATCCCAGAGCCTCGGATAACCTTCTGCGCAAAAAGAAAAGCCCATCTTCATTCCGAAGATGGGCTGGCTCCCTGCGATGCAGCTCGGCCTCTTCGGCAACCCGGCTGTCCACCTTCGCATATCGCTTCGGCGGACCCGTGGCTTTGCGTCCCCGGATTGCTCCGGGTTTGCCTTTATCGGAGAAAGATCGGTCAATCCCGCCAAGGGATTGTTCTGTATCTTATGAGCTTTTAGTTTTTCCGTCAATAGATTATTTAAATATCATAAATTGATCATCTCTAACGCCGCCCCCTTTCTTCCCCAGAACGACCCCTGAAGACAAACAGCAGTCTTTCCGGGCCACTGGGAAAGCATTCCTGTCTCTTTCTTCAAATGCAGGTGACGTGAGTCCGTCCTGCTCGAACCGCTTTACCACTTTAAACGGCAGATTGTGTGTCTTTAGAGTACCCGCGAATCGGAGGGGGAAGGGAGTGCCAAGGCAATAAGGAGAGCGAGAAGGGAGACGGCGAAGAGGGCGAGGAGAAAACCGGGCCAGCCGTACCAGCGGTAGACAAAACCGGGGAGGTAGGATCCGGCGACACCCCCGGCGTAGTAGAAGGAGACGTAAAGGCCGTTGACCAGACCGGCGCGGCGGTCGGAGAGGCGATTGAGAAGGCCCGAGGCGGTGGCGTGGACGAGGAACATCGCTCCGCAGAAGAGGAACATGGTGGCAAAGAGGGCCGGGATGCTGCCGAAACCCAGAGCCAGAAGGGCCGCCGCGAATCCCGCCAGCCCAACCCGGAGGACCCTGGTCTCGCTCCCCAGCCAGCCGAGGCAGCGCACGGCGCTCAGGGAGGTGACGATCCCCATGACGTAGCCCGAATAGATCAGGCCGATGCGGAACTCGTCGGCCTGGTCGCTGATCTCCTCGAGGCGGAAGGGGATGAAGTTCATCACCGCCGCAAAGACCAGAAAGAGACAGAAGACCAGCAGGTAGACCCGCCGGAAGGTCTTCTCCCTCAGGATTTCCAGAAGGTCGGCCGCCCGGGGGCGCGCCAGCTTCAGGCGCTCCTCCGCCCGCAGCCGCCCGAGGAGCAGGAAGCACCCCCCCAGGCTGAGGGCCAGAACCAGGAAGGTGTATCGCCACCCCAGCTGCGATGCGATGAGCCCCGAGCCGGCCCTGCCGAGGAATCCCCCCAGGATGGTGGCGGCGATGTAGATCGCCATGGCCCGCTGGACCTGGCTCCGATCGCTGACCACCGAGAGATAGGTCATCAGGGAGGTCAGGATGGCGGGGATGAGCAGACCCTGCAGCAGCCGCAGCGTTACGAGCTGAGGGAAGGTCCGGGCCAGGGCGAAGAGGACCTCGGAGAGTGCCAGCAGCAGCACCGAGACCCTCAGCACCCGGCGGGGCGACACCGTCTCCAGGACCAGGCCGTAGCCGAGGGGAGCCAGGCTCAGGGGGATGAAGGAGACGGTGGTCAGCAGGGCTGCGGCCGTGGGGGTCACGCCGAACTCCCTCACGATCACCGGCAGGAGGGGCTGGGGGGCATAGAGGGCCGAGAGGGCGAGGACGGTGGCGAAAATAACGATGGCCATGGCGCGACCTCAGCCAACCGAGGGATTTCCGGCACCGAGCAGCCGGCGGACCCGCTGGGCGACGGGGGGATGGGAATAGTAGAACCAGGCGTAGAGGGGGTGAGGGTGGAGATTGGCAAGGTTCTCCCGGGAGAGGCGGGCCAGGGTCGACGCGAGGGCCCGAGGCTCTCCCGTCAGGTGGGCAGCGTAGCGGTCGGCCTGCCACTCGTCCCGCCGGGAGAGGCCGCTTGAGAGTGGGGAGAAGAAAAAGGCGGCCAGGGAACCGAGGAAACCCAGGATCACCAGACGGGCCGGCAGGGATGCCCCGGCCAGTCCGACCAGGGCCGGCAGCCCCACCCAGGAGAGGAGGGAAAAGGCGATCCAGCAGACGGCCAGGGAGACGAGTTCGAACACCAGCAGACGCTTGATGACATGCCCCTTCTTCCAATGGCCGATCTCGTGGGCCAGAACCGCCAGAACCTCCTCCCCTGTCATCTGCTCCAGCAGGGTGTCGAAGAGGACGATCCTCTTCACCCGCCCCAGCCCCGTGAAGTAGGCGTTGGCGTGGCGGCTGCGCCGGGAGGCGTCGACCTGCTGCACCCGGCCGACCTCGAGCCCCGCCTTGCTCATGAGGGAGGCGATCCGCCCCTTGAGCCCCTCGTCACGCACCGGCTCGAACTTGAAGAAGAGGGGCTCGATGACATAGGGGGAGAGGAAGATGAGAAAGAGTCCGGCGACGGCAAGGAAAGCCCAGACCCAGAGCCACCAGCGTTGCGGGCTCGCCTCGATCAGAGAAAAGGCCCCCGCCGCCAGCGCTCCGAGCAGCAGCGCCCCGATCAGCAGCGACTTGCCGAGGTCGGCCGCCCAGAGCCCCGGGGTGGTGGGGTTGAAGCCGAAACGCTCCTCGAGGGAAAAGGTCCGGTAGAGGGAAAAGGGGATATCGAGCAGGGCCTGGGCGAGGAAAAGGCCGAGAAAGAAGAGGACCCCCCGGCTGACGGAACCATCAGCCAGAGAAGAGACCCAGGCGTCGTAACGGGGGAGCAGGCCGCCGAAGAGAAAAAGGACCAGCAGAAGACTCCCGGCCAGGGACTCGACCAGACCGACCCGGCTGCGGGACAGGGTGTAGGCGGCGCTCCTCTCCAGGGCCTGCGGGTCGACGAACCCCTCGAACCCTTCAGGGACGCGGCTTCCGTGGCGCCGGAGGTGGCGGAGGTTGAGGTGCCGCAGCCAGAGGCGAAGGCCGAGGACCAGCAGGAAGGAGAGAAAAAGGACCTGTGGCATGGCGACATCATAGCCGAGCCGCCCGACCGGGTCGAGGAGGAAATCCCGGCTGCGGACCGCCGTTGAAAATGATTTTCATTTTTTTATTGACCCGGCTCGGCCCCATGGGTTAAGTTGACAACGGTTTTCAATTTCACACAAATCAACCGGGAGCATTCCCCATGACCAAAGGACAAGGTGACGCCATGATGCCCCTTGCACTGCTCAGCCCCGGCGACCGCGCCGAAATCGTCGACATCCGGGCCACCCTCCAGCGCCCCTCCTGTTGCGGCCAGTGCGGCGGCGAGCGCCACCGCGGCGAGGAAAGGGCCGGGGAGATGGGCCTGCGGGCCGGCAAGATGGTGGAGATGCTCAGCAACGGAGGACCGGTCCTGCTCAAGGTGGACGAATCCCGCATCGCCGTGGACCGCGGTCTGGCGATGAAAATCCTGGTAAGGAGGTAACGGACCGATGAATCTTGCAAAGCTAAAGCCCGGGCAGAAGGGCCGCATCACGGCCATCGGGGCCATTGGCCCCCTGAAGAGAAGACTCATGGACATGGGAGTTCTCGTCGGCGAGGAGGTGGCCGTGGTCAAGGTCGCCCCCCTTGGAGACCCCCTGGAAGTAACCATCAAGAGCTACCATCTCTCCCTGCGCAAGAAGGAAGCCGAGGGGATCGCCGTGGAGGTCGGATCGTGAGAGAGCAGAGCACCGCCCAAACCGGGCACCCGAAGAGCGACCCGCGCCCCGTCTTCACCATCGCCGTCGCCGGCAACCCCAATGCCGGCAAGTCGACCCTGATCAACGCCATCGCCGGCACCCGTCTCCATGTCGGCAACTGGCCCGGGGTCACGGTGGAGAAAAAGGAAGCCCTCTTCGAGCACGCCGGCCGGCGCATCCGCCTGGTCGACCTGCCGGGAACCTACTCCCTCTCCCCCTACACCCAGGAGGAGATCATCGCCCGGGACTTCCTGGTCCACGAGCGCCCCGACCTGATCCTCAACGTGGTCGACGCCACCAACCTGGAGCGCAACCTCTACCTCACCGTCCAGATCCTGGAGCTGGGCATCCCTGTGGTGATGGCCCTCAACATCTTCGACGAGGCCGAGGCCAAGGGGCACCGCATCGACGTCCCGGCCATCGGCAAGGCCCTCGGCATTGCCGTCGTCCCCACCTCCGCCACCCGCAAGAGCGGCCTGGATGAGCTGCTCCAGACGGTGGTGACCGTGGCCGAGGATCGGGCCGACCGGGCCCCGGCGAGGCTCAACTACGGCCCCGACATCGAGGCGGCCCTGGAGGGGGTCCTCGAGTCCCTCCAGGCGACCCATCCCCACCTGCTGAGCCGCTACCCGCGGCGGTGGCTGGCCATGAAGCTGATGGAGGGGGACGCCGAGGTGGCCCGGGAGATCAACCTGGGCCCCGAGTTCCTCCCCGAGGAGCCCATGCACCACCTGCGGCGGGGCCACGGCGAAGACATCGAATCGCTGATGGCCGACGCTCGCTACGGCCTCGCCTCGGGTCTGACCCGCGAGGTGCTCCAGCGCCCCGATATCCGCAAGGTCGAGATGACGGAGAAAATCGACCGCATCGTGCTCAACCGCTTTTTCGGGATCCCGATCTTTCTGGCGGCCATGTGGCTCGTCTTCAAGCTCACCTTCGACCTCTCCTCCCCCTTCGGAGACTGGCTCGACGGCATGATCGCCGGTCCCTTCATGCGCTGGACCGCTGCGGGGCTCGGCCTGATCGGGGCCCCCGACTGGACGGTCTCTCTCGCCGTGGACGGAGTCATGGCCGGGGTCGGCTTCGTGCTGGTCTTCGTCCCCATCATCTTCGCCATGATGTTCTTCATCACCTTCCTGGAGGGGAGCGGCTACATGGCCCGGGCCGCCTTCGTGATGGACCGCGCCATGCACGCCATCGGCCTGCACGGCAAGAGCTTCATCCCGATGCTGCTCGGCTTCGGCTGCAACGTCCCCGGCATCTATGCCACCCGCACCCTGGAGAACCCACGCGACAAGGCCCTCACCGCTCTGCTCGTCCCCCTGATGTCCTGCGGGGCGCGCCTTCCGGTCTACGTCCTCTTCGCCGGGGTCTTCTTCGGCGCCGCGGCCGGCACCGTCATCTGGTCCCTCTACGTCATGGGGATCCTCCTCGCCGTGGTAATGGGGATGATCTTCAAGAAGACCCTCTTCCGCGGGGAGGCCCCCATGTTCATCATGGAGCTCCCCCCCTACCGCATGCCGACCCTGCGCAGCCTGCTGATCCACACCTGGGAGAAGGGGAAGCACTTCCTGATCAAGGCCGGCACCTACATCCTGGCCGTCTCGGTCTTCGTCTGGTTCGCCCTGAACCTCCCCTGGGGGGTGGAGAGCAAGCGCGACTCCTTCCTCGGACAGACGGGGGCCGCCATCGCCCCTGTCTTCGAACCCCTCGGCTTCGGCACCTGGGAGGCGGCTTCCTCCCTCCTCACCGGGGTCATCGCCAAGGAGATCGTCGTGGGGACCATGGGGGAGATCTACGCCCCCGAGGCCCTGGAGGAGAAAGGAGCGGAGGAGCCGGTCCCAACCCTCGGGGAGGACCTTCGGGAGATCGTCACCTCCTTCTTCGCCGCCTTCGGAGACGCCGCCTCCAACGTCCTCTCCACCTTCGGGGTCTCGAGCCTCGCCGCCGAGGACGAGGAGGGTAACTCTCCCCTCAAGAGCGCGGTCAGAGGGTCCTTCACCCCGTTGTCCGCCTACGCCTTCATGGCCTTCGTCCTGCTCTACATGCCCTGCGTGGTTGTCGCCATCGCCATGCGCCAGGAATTCGGCACCTGGAAGTGGTTCGGTATCGCCTTCGTCTACCAGACGGCCCTCGCCTGGACGGTAGCGCTGGTCATTTACCAGGGGGGCCGTCTCCTGGGTCTGGGAGGATAGCATGGGACTCGCCGACATACTCTGGATGGGCCTGATCCTTGCCGGAGCCGGGTACCTCTTCTACCGCTCGGTGATCAAAAGAAAGGGGCACTGCCCCGGCTGCGACGACGGCCGCTGCGACAGCTGACCCGGGGTCCAGCCCTCCAGGTCCCCTTCCCCGGGACCCGGAGGGCCCTTTTCAACCCCTTTATTGAAATTGGTTTTCGTTTTCTACGCCTTCGATCTATTCTCCCCTGGAGACTCCGCCATGCCCTCACCTACCCCCCGTCCCCACACCCCCTCCTGGCAGGCCCTGGCGGCCCGCTTCGGCAAGGGCCGGGACTGCCTGGCCTCCTATCTCGCCCTGGAACTGGCCGAGGTCCTCGAAGGGGCGAAGCCGGCCAATCTGATCCGGATCTCGGGCCGCAAAAGACCCTGCGGACGCAATCTCTTCCGGCTCTGGGAGGTCTTCGGCCCCCACCTCGTCCGCCAGGCCGGACTGGTGGCCCGGACCCTCTCCCGCGGGGAGGACTTTATCCTTCTTCTGATTTATCACCCCGAGACGCTCCGGACCCTGCTGAACCGGGCCAACGTGGCGTCCTTCCTGAGCCGGGCGGGCTACGAAAAACCTTCCGGTACCGAGACGGCCCTGAACGAGCTTCAGGCCCGCTTCGGCTTGGGGGATTTCCCCCACGAGGTCGGGGTCTTTCTCGGCTATCCCCTCAAGGACGTAGCCGGCTTTCTGGGCTGGGCCCCCCTTCCCCACGCATGCTCCCGGGCCCCGTGGAGAGTCTACGGAGACCCCGCCCCGAGCCTGCGCCTGGCCGACACCTTCCGCCGGTGCCGCCGCCGTATGGCCCACCGCCTGGAATGCTGCACCGACCCCGTGGCCTGCCTGACCCCCCCCGGGAGGGCCCGGGGAGAGCAGGCAACACCATTAACAAATCCCCATTGCCCAAGGCCATCCGGAGAACTATCATGTGCGTCGCGGTGATAGGCGGCATGGACCGCCTGGGGAGCCACTATCGCCGTGAAGCGGAACGCTCCGGCGTCGAGCTGAAGGTCTTCAACCGTCTCGAGGGGCACTTCGCGCCCCGCCTGAAAAACGTCGACGCCGTGGTGATCTTCACCAACAAGGTCTCCCACAGGGCCCGCCACCAGGCCCTGGACGTCGCCAGGCACAGGAACATCCCCGTGATCCAGCACCACTCCTGCGGCGTCTGCACCCTGCGGGAGTGCCTGAACCGTCTTGTCAACCAGGAAGGAGAAACCCAAAAATGATGCGAAAGGCTGCCCTGACCGGCCTCACCACCCTGCTGCTGGCCCCGGCTCTCGCTCTCGCCTCCCCGGCTCCCCCCGCCGAAGGGAGCCTCGAGGAGCGCCTCCATGCCCTGGAGCGCCAGCAGGTCGAGATCTACCACACCCTGGAGGAGAAAAAGGCCGCAGGGCTGGCCAGCGCCATCACCGACCGCATCACCATCTCGGGCCTCCTCGAGGTGGAGGCCTCCCTGGAGGAGACCCGCGGGGCGGACGGAAAGACCTCCGCCGGAAGCGACCTGGTGCTGGCCACGGCCCAACTCGGCTTCGGCGTGACCCTGAGCGAGAACATCGGGGGGGACCTGATCTTCCTCTTCGAGGAGGACGATACCGACCCGCCCGAGGTGGACGAGGCGACCATCAACCTCGCCTTCGGCCCCTGGTCGGGACGCCTCGGCCGCCAGTACCTCCCCTTCGGCGTCTATCACAGCCACTTCGTGAGCGACCCTCTGACCCTGGAGCTCGGCGAGACCCTGGAGACGGCCCTTCTGGCCCGCTTTCAGCACGGCCCCTTGGCCCTTGCGGCCTTCGTCTTCAACGGGGACGCAGAAAAAGAGGGGCGGGAGGACCACCTGCGGGACTGGGGGGGGAGCCTCGTCTTCACACCGACCGAGGGGATCGAACTGGGAGGAAGCTACATCTCCGACCTGGCCGACACCGACGCGGGCATCTTCGAGCCCTTCGCCGACGGCGACGCGGCCTACCGCCACACGGTCGCGGGCTGGA